>NZ_JADBGF010000002.1 GCF_014873495.1 Streptomyces stelliscabiei
GAATAGATAAGGTGAATTGGGGAAATAATAAAAAATAAAGGGTGGGGAATAATGAAAATTAGAAAGATAAAGTAATATGATCATGAGAAGTATAATATAGAATAAAGGTGAAGTATTTGTTAAAAGGGAATATGGATTAGTTATGAGTAGATTAAATGGGTATAGAGGAGAAGTGAGTGGAAAAAAAATGAAAGATAGAATAGAAAGTTATATGTATGAGGATGAGAGGGGTATGAAAATGTATGGGGTATAGAGGAATTGTAGTGGTAGTATAGGAGTAGAGTTAAGAGGATATGAAAAAGATGTAATAAAAGAGAGGTAATGTAGTTGGAATGGAGGATAAAATTAAGAGAGGGGAGGAGTTGGGATGAAAAGTTTGAAAATTTGGGGGGTTGGAAAGAGGAAAGGGGAAAATAAAAATAAGGAATGGAGAGTAGGAGTATAAGGGGGAAAAAGGTGATAAGAAGTAAGAAGAGTGAGGGGAAAAAGGAGGGGATGAGTTAAGTAAGTTTATGAAGGGGTAATGGAGTAAGTATGAGGATTAGGTGGATGAGAAGATAGTGAGGTAAGAATTTGTTTAAGGGAAGGATAAGAATGAGGAGGAGGTTATTGATGATGAAAGGAAGTTAGTTAGGAGGGGAGGAGGTTTATAATAGATGGATTAATAGGTAGGATTTAAAGATATGGTGGAATAATAAAGAAAATGGGGAGAGGAGAGAGGATGAGAAAAAAGGATATTGTAAAGTTTAGTTAGATATAATGTTAAGGAAATAGATGAAGATATGATGAAAAGAGTGGAGTGGTTTAATAATTGGAATAGAAAAAGGTAGGGTATGAGAAAAAGGGTGAAGTGGATTAGATGGTAGTATTAAATAGGAATAAGGGGGAAAAGAGTTAAATAAAGTAGAAAAGAAATATGGTGATAAATAGTGTATGGGAATAGAAGAGTAAGTAGTTATGTGGATGTAATGGAATGGGTAATGAGGTGTGATATAGAAAGTAATAGTAGAGAGAGGAAAGGAAGAGATTGGAGGGATTAATGGAGTAGAAAGGAAGTTAAATAGTTATGAGAGTTTTGGGGATAATGATGGTATACAAGAAAGTATTATAGTTATAGTGTAAAATGTATTATATATGATGATAAGTAGAATTAGAGGAAATGAATAAGATGAGGGGAAAGGGAGATGATAAATGTAATAGTGAGAAAGTTGGGAAATATGATAAGTAATGGTAATAGTAATATGTATAAAAAAGAGATTATATAGATTTTGTTTTGAAAGGGAGATTTAGTAAGTATATTGAATCGGAATAGGTATAAGGGAAAAAAAGAAAGTAAAGGGAGAGAGTAGAGGTAGTATTATATAAGATATGAAAGATAAGAAAGTTAGAATCGAATTAGAAATATAGATATGAGAAGTGTTAAGGGGAATGAATATGAATATAAATTTAAAAAAAATTAAAGTAATAAAAATTAAAAGAGATAGTTTATGAAAAATAATTAAAAGGAAGTAGTTAAAGAAAAAAATCATAATATAAGAAAGACATGAGAAAATGAGAAATAGGAGATAAAAAAGAGTAAAAAATTAAGAAAATAAGAGAATTTAGATAAATATATGATGAAAATAATGAGGAAGACACAGAGACTGAACTAGAAGAACAGGAAGAAAAATAAAGTTGAGTGATTATGAAGGACGTAAGCGTAAAATTTTATGTTAGAGAGTAGAATAGTATTAATAGATATGAGAAAAGGGTATAAGATAATATGAAAATAAAGGATAAAAGAAAGAAAAGTGAATGGAAGTTAAGGGGATGAGGAATGTAGTAGAGGTAATTGGAAATTATAGATTGAGAAAAGGTAGGAAGGTAAGAGATGAGATGGGGGTAGGTGGATGGGGTGGAGGTATATGGGGGAGGAGAATAGGAAGGGTGTAGGAATAGAAGGAGAAGGAGAGATTTAAGGATAAGTGGGTGGAAGGAGAATATATGTGGGTTGGGAGAGATTGATAAAGGGTGGAGGATATGAGGGGAGAGGGAGGGGTAGAGATTTGGGGTGGGTGAAGTAGGTATGGGGAAAAATGAGTAAAGGATAAAGGAGGATATTTGGGGAGAATGGTGAGTTGTTAGGGGGAAAGGTGGAGTATGAGGAAGGAGGTATGAATAATTGTTTTGAGTTATGAGATGAGAATTGTTATTAGAGTTGTAAGTTAGTGGGAATTTTGAATGGGAGCGAGTGTTGGTGGATGACGAGGATGTTATGTGTGGAGTTGGGGAGAGGGTTGAGGGATGAGATAGATTTTTAGTAGTGATTATTTAAGTGATGGTATGAAAGTGGGTAATGAGAAGGGGTAAGGAGAGGAAAGAGAGAGAGGAAGGGGTAGGTAATGGGGGATATATAGAGGGGAGAGTTGGAGAATGGAGAATTGTGGTGAAAATATAATAGTTTATGGAAGGTTAGGGAAATGGGAAAAATGAATATAGAGAATTAATAGAGGTTGTAATGAAGAGTATAAGTAAAAGAATATATGGAAGAGAGGGAGGTAATTTGTGTGGAGGGAGAATATGAAGGAGAAGTAGATGGGGTATGAGAAAAATAGTTAGTGGGGGGATGGTGATGGTGAATTGTTGAAGCTTTAGGGGGTGGAAGAGAAATAATGTAATGGTTTAATGGAGTGGATAGGAGGGCGGAAAAAAATGAGTGAAGGGAAAAGGAAAGTAAAGGAGGGTTGTAGTTAGAGAAGGTAGGAGGGGGGGGAGAGGGGTGGGAAGGAGGGGAAGGAGAGGAATGGTGGAGGATATTAATTACTAAGAAGAGGTGAGAGGAAGGTATGAGGGGGGGGTGAAAGAGGACAGAGGGGATGGAGGGATGGTAAGAAGGTTAGAGATGGTAGGGGTAGGGAAATTAAGTAGTTTGGGAGTAGAAGGGGAGTATATTAAGAAGAGGAGAATGGGGGTAGAGGGTAAGGAGAAGTAAGAGAGGAGAGGGATTGAAAAGGTTTATGTGGAATTGTAGTGATTAAATGAATGAAGTTAAGAGATGTGTTATGAGTGTTAAGAGTAATAAGGGGAAGTTGTAAAAAATTTTTTAAATTTGAAAGAGGAGGTAAGGGGGTAGAGAAGGAAAAATGTGAAAGTAAGTAGAGAATAGGATAAGGAAAATAAGAGAGAAGAAATATTATATATAGAGAGAATGAAATGAATGTGGAAAGTGAGGGAGTGGTGAGGGGGAAGGGGGGTGGGGGGGGGAAGATTTTTAATAAAGGATTAAAGGAAGGGGTGGGGAAGGTGGGGAGTATGAGATACTATATAGAGTATAAGAGTTTAGTTGTAATGTAAAGGGGGGAAGGATGTGTGGCAGGAGTGGTGGCATAGATTTAAATTTTTTGAGTGATAGTGAAGTAGAGAGTGAGTGACATATGCTGTTTGGTTGTAAGTTTGGGTGGGGGGGTATAATAGAGGAAGTGGGAATAAGAAGATGTGATAAGAAGTATGACATGTAATTAGAGTTGTTAGTGGTTAAGGTTAGGAAGATAAGGATGAGGGAATGGGAGAAGTGTAAAATGGATATGGAGGAAAAAATAGGGGGTGAGAAGGGAGGAGAAGGAATATTGTAGAAAATTATAAACAGAAGAAGGGTTTAAATAAAATAATGAGGAAGAGAAGGGAATTATTGAATGGGAGTTTTAGAGGTTACGTAGGAGTAATTAAATATGAGTTTTTGAAATGGAGAATATAATTGAAGAGGTGTGATAAGATAGGGTGGTATATAAATGTAAAGTGAAAATGTAAAAGATGAGTTATGTATCAATAGGTAAAGTATGAGATGATTAGAGGAATTGAAAAAAGTTGGATTGTAGGATGGGGATAAGATAATATAATGAGTGTGATGAGAAAAGAATAGTGAAGGTGAAGAATAAAATAATTAAAGATGTGATGTTATTATAAGGAAAGGAGTAAGGGTAAAAGAATTTAAGGGGAGGGATTGAGAATGAGAGAAATAAATAATAGGAAGGAAAGATTGAATTTTAAGTTAAAGTTTTAAGGAATTAATAAGGGAAGATATGAAAGGGAATGAGAAATTTTGGTGTTGATTTAGGGGAAGAGGATAAGAAATAAGAAATTAATGATGGTAATGAAGTGAAGATGGAGGGGGATAATTTTGTAATAAGATAGGTAATTATAAGGTAGATAAATAGGAGGAGGAATAATGGGGGTATGGGGGGAGAGTAAAGAAGAAGGAGAGTGAAATAATTTATAAAAAAAATATTATGGAATGGATAGGAAGGGGTTAGAAATAAATTAATAAGAGAATAGGAGAGTGATATGAGGAAGAATATAATATTATGGATGATAGGAAGTAATGAGGAATGGAAAGAGGGTTATGTTAGAGAGGAAAAAATGTATTTATAAGGTATTAATTAATAAAAGGAATGAGGATAGATGAGGTAATTAAGTTTTATAAAGTAAGAAGGAAAGGTGACAGAATAATATGAGATGGAAGAGTTGGAATATAAGTTATGAAAGAATCCATCAAGAATGGGAATTTACACAAGAAGGAGGAATGGGTATAAAGAGTAATACAAAGAAAAAATGTTAGAAGATAATATAGAAAGGTATCTGCATTAAGAATTTATACAATTAATAATAGTTTGGATGAGAAATGAATAATTTTATGGGAAAGGAGTCTTTGAGGGGGATACGAATAGTACGAGAGACTTAAAACTAGGAGTCTAAGAGGAACTAGAAGGCTGGGGTAATGGAAATACAAGAGACGGAAGACGAAAAAAGAAAAGAATCAATGATCTGTAAGTATATGTAAAAGTAGGAAGAGGATATATAGGATAAAAGACTATAAGTTAAAGTAGAGGAAGGACTAGAGGGATAAGATACGAGGAAGTTTAAAGGGTTAAGAGAGAGAAATAATCAAGATATATTAGGATGGGGGGGAGAAGAGGAGTAAGGATAGGAGAATTGTAAAATATAGTAATAAGTTAAAGAAAGTAAAGTAAAGTAAAATGGGACAAAGGTACTTTTAAATATATATGGAATGAGAAGATGAAGAAGTTAGGAAGTAAAAAGAAGGGAAAATGGTGTTGAATATATTTAAGAAAAAAAGAAGGTATGAAGAATATAGGAAGTGGATGGGGAGTAATTTGAAGGAAAGAGAAGGAAATAGATGAAGAATGATAAATGGTGATGATGAATAGGGAAGATAGAAAAATATGAGGGAGGAGAATAAAAACTCAAAGTCGTGTGATCGCTCGAAACAACAAATAATAGAAGAAAGTAGTAGAGATTAACAATGTAGGTGGAGGGGTAAAAATTATGATTAAAAAGATTGAGGTAAAGAAGAAATCTAGAAGGAAAGAGAATAAATAGTATATTAGGATATAATAAAGGAATAGAGGAAAAAGAGTGGAAGACAATGATGGTAACTAAACACAGAATAGACTGGAAAAAGAAAAATGGAAGCAGAAGAGGGCGATGGAGGGTAGGAAGATTGTAAGATAGGAATGGAAGAAGATATAGACTGAGTTTATAAGTCAGGTGTAGTGTAGAAAAATTTGAGAAGGGGGAGAAGGAGATGAAGAAGGAATAAATTATAAGATAATAATAGTGAGAGGGAAGAATAGATAGTGAATATTAAATAGCTGTGAGAGAGGGGGGTTAGAAAAATAGGGGAAAGAAAAATAATAAAATAAATGAGTAAAGGGATAATAGAAGTTACAGAGGAGTAAGGAGAAAATGATGTAGTAGAAATGGTGATAAGTTAAAAGTAGGGAGGTAGGAAAATTGAAATAGTTGAGGGGAATAGGAGTGTTAGAGGGGAAGGAATTATGATTGTAAGAAAATGATTAAGAGTATTGAGGAGGGATGGGGAAAAGATAGATGTGAGAGAATTTGAAAAAGGAAATAAAAGGTGGTTTGAAAGTTGGATTTGAGTGGAAAAAGGGATTTGGTGTGAGAGGAGGATTAGAGTGTCGAGATGAGAGAGGTAGGGAGGATTAATGGGAGAAATAAAGTTATATTGAAATAAAGATGTGGTAGGTGATGTAGGAGAGGATAGTATTAAAAATAAAATGAGTGAAGTAAGGTATAAATATTAGAGAAGAATAGGAAGGAATGGGAAGGTAATGAGTAGGGTGATTAGTTATAGGGGAAGAAGGAGATTAGGAGTGAGGTGAATGTTATAAGAAGAAATGAAGAATTAAATAGGTAGGGTAAGAAGTAGAGTAATAGAGTGAAAATGAGGGGGGAAAATGGTAACAAAGAATGATAGTATAGAAGAAAAAAAATGTAATAAAGGAGAGAAGTGGGAAAAATAAAAAAATATGATATGAAAATGAGGGGGGAAATAGAAAGAAAGGGAAATAATTAAAAGTAGGATAAAGTACTAACAAATATTTTTAAAAAACGGGGATATTAGAAACACTAACAGGTGTCTGATAAATGATGTAAAGAAGATCAAAGGATATATGGAAGGGTTGAGATATAAAAATTGTAATGAATAAAGAAAGAATATGAGGGAAAGGAAAAAGAGGATAAGGTAAGAGTATTTAAGAAGTAGAATTCTAAATTAACGAATAAGAAATTGATGAATGTGATAAAATAAAGAAGGAGAAGGTTATAAGGAGAAAAAATAGAAAAGAATAAGGAGTAGGAATTAATGGTGAGTAGGAGTAGTTAAAGATTGTTAGAAAGGAAGGAGATAAGTAAAATGAAATTGGGGAAATGGTATGTAAATAGGGGATGATGAAAGTGAAAGTAAGATATGCGATTAAGGATAAGGAGAGGTAGGGTAATGTTGGTAAGAGAAAGGAGAAGAAAAGAATTTGAAGAAGAGTAATAAAGGAGATAGTTAAGGATGGAAGAAGGGATGAGAATAGTGTACGAAGATTAAGGTAATAAAGAATGAGAAGCAGATTAAGGGAGATAGAAAGAAAAATGGAGAGGTTATAGATATTGAAAGTTAGGAAAAATGATAAAATAAATGAGGAAAATTAGGAGTAAAAAAAAGATGAAATGTAGGGAGCTATAAAATGAGATGGTAGGTTGAGATACTTGAGGGATGAGGATGTACTTAGAGGAAAGGAAAGAGGAGAAAAGAGATTGCAGGAGTTGAAAATAACAGTACTCGAGAAAGATTCATTGGTAAATAATCTAGTAAATTTGGGAAAATATAGAAGAATTATCTCATGATTTGTAGTCGGAATAACTTAAAAGAGTACTTAACTTGATAAAGACGAGGATGAAAATGATTAAGCCGACGGTAAACCTCCACCAAGGAAGCTACGCCTGCCTTAAAATAGCTAGACAAGAACATGATCACAAAAGCAAAGGACAAAATCGATCTAAGTGCACCCGCTGGAAGGACTACTGGGAGGAAGCAGGCGTGTTCACCTTCGCCCGCGAATTCGGCACCGACGGCAACAAGGGCGGCGAATTCGAAGCCCTGCTCACCGAGCTCGATCCCGAGCTGTACGAACAGGCCAAAAAGGAGCACGGCCGCAGCAAGCCCCGCGTCGGTTCCCACTTCGCAGCCCACCACTCCAACCCACCAACCCCGGTCACCGACCTCTACCGACAGATCCGGGAACATCTGGATCCCGGGACTGGCAGAGAGTGACCAGTCGTCTGTCGTGGCAGGAGCCGCAGGCTGGGCAGCGTGAACGCCTGGAGCAGTACCGCGTCGGGCATCATGGGCGCGGAAGGCGCCACAGCTCGGTCCGCGCGCGGGCTTGGTCTGCGGGTATCTCACGGACCAGGTGGTAGAGGTTCTCGAAGTACTCCTGCCAGCGGTTCGGATCCGGCATGGCGTTGCTCGCCCTCTTGGCCCGCTCCGCTTCTACCAGCGGCCGCATCCCTTCCCACACCGAGACCACCGACCCGCCCAGGTACCCGGAGACAGGCTCGATGTCCACCACACCATGCGCGACCAGAGCGCCCAGGTTGTCGTAGAACCAGGCCAGCTCACGCACCAACTCCCGCTCGGCTTCGGGCACCCCGTCCAGTCCTGCCGACAGATCACAGCCCGGCAGCCGCTCATGCACGAACTGCCGCGCCCCGGCCAGACGGGCACTGCGATGCTCACGGAAGAGATCCACCAGCACCGGCAGCGTGTTGGCATGCTGCGCCAACCTCAACTGCCGCAACGACGCCCACCCGGACACCCCCAGCGCCACCACCGACACCATCAACGCCGCAACACCCACCACGCCTCCCGAACACAGACCGCCACACGTCCTCGTCTTCCCCGGCAGGGTCCCGGTCCTGCTGCCAACGGAATACCCGAAGGGCCGCCGCGGGAAGCCCACCGCCGACGAACTCCAGCAACTGGTTACCTCGGTCTGGACCGGGCAGCGTCAAAAAAATTCATAGCGGCTTCACCTAGATATCAATGCAACATGAACAAATAGCTAAGTGGGGGAGATGTCAACCAATAGCACCGACCGGAGAACCAGGATCCGCCTGGCCCGCCAACGCCCTCAACCTATTCGCGTCCGCCAACGAGAGCGACAAGTGGAGGAGAGTCTTCCGGAGAATCGGATGCGCTCCTTCATCAGCTGGTGGCGCAGTGTGGACTGGGGGAAATGGGGAACGATCACAGGAATTTTCGTCGGTGCTGCCGGGCTAATCTTGACCGCATCGGCGACCTACTACGACGCACGAGTCGCCAGTGCAACCCTGGCTCAGTCAAAGGAAGACGCAGAGAGGGAAGAGAAGGTCCAGGCCTCACTGGTCAACTACTGGACTGACCAGAAAGGTTTGATGCACGTCGTAAATCGTTCCGCTGACCCGCTTACAGAGACACTCATCTACATATCTGTAATGCAAGCGGACCTGACACCTAATTATCGAGATCCAAAATGGAAATTTTGGAATCAGTTCGGTCTCTACGCAGTGATTATTGGCACGATCGAGCCCTGTTCACGCATCTCAATCTCCGCGTCGGATGTCACAGAAGGACACGCATCCGACTCGACACCCATCAAGGAACCAGTTAATTCCAGCACATCCATAGGGATGATCAATTTCGTCGACAGAAACGGAGTGACATGGGTACGATCCGGCGGGCAAATCGTCAAGTCAGAGAATACAACTAAAACCTTCTTGAAGATGTCAAAAGAACACGACGCCAAAACAGCCATGCTGAAGAATCGGCGTGCTGTCGAGACCATTAAATCTTGTGCCGAGACAGCGAAATAAATCAGCGTCGAAGGTTCTGCCGCGCAGCCGCCGAAGGATCGGAGGTCCGTTCTCAAGGCAGTGGAGCGGAAACATGGTGTACCGCCCCTCAACTGCCATCACCGCTACACCCATGAGACTGCCCCAGAGAGTCGGCACCGCTCAGCGGGCCGACTCTTCGTGGTTGCGGAATTCCCCCACGGTACGCCGTAGCTCCTGCGCGACCTCGAAACGGTTCAGGCCCTCGGCTCGGGCGTAGCGGGTGACGGCGTCCTGGGCTGTGGCTGCCGCGTCGCACCAGGCCCGGCGCTGTCGAGTGCGTTCGTCGTGGCGGTCGAGCAGTTCCAGTTTCTGGCGTTCGAGGTCGGCGGCCTGTTGCAAGGCAATCAGGGATGCGGGCAGGCCGGTTCGGCTTGTGCTGGCCTCGGGGGCGGCCGCTGGTGTGGCTGCTGAGTCGGGCTCGACCGTTTCGGCAGCCGGTGCGGGCGGCTGGGCGGGAATCAGGGGGTGCGACGTGGGAGCTGGCGTAGCTGGGCCGGGCCGGTGTGTGGGCGGGTTCGTACGCGCAGGGGTTGGTGCGGGGCTTTCTTCGTCGAGCAAGGGGATTGGGCCGTCTGGTCGAGGTTGCGGGACGTTCTGGGCTGTGGAATGTCGGACTGCGCAGGATTCATCGGCGATGTGAGTGTCGAGAGTTGGAGTGGAGGTTCGGGCAGGTGCGGGATCGTCGGCTGTGATTGTCAGCTCCACGCCGTAGACGCCGCGGCGCTCCAGAGGCGCGCCGGGGAACCAGGTGTCGTCGCCGAAGTGGCATTCCGTGTCCGCGTCGTTACCCGAGAAGTGGATCTCTTCTTCTGCGAGCTGCTGTTCCTCGAGGAGGGTGGTTTCCTCGCTCCGGTAGTCGGTCCACCTGGTCCGGTCGTCTGTGGAGACCCACATGTAGGCGCCAGAACGCTGGTCCTTGCGTGATGAAACGAACAAGGGCGCCACGCTGCCGGTGGCCGCGGCGACCAGAGTCTGGCCGACCGTGATGCCTCGTGTGTTGCCCTCATGGCCGGTCCATCCCGTGCCTTCGTCGTCCAGTCGGCGAGGGGTGTCCCACTGAAGGTGCACCTTTCCGCAGCCTGTCTTCAGTCGGCTGTTCGGACAGGGACGCTCAGCACTCGCCGTGCACCGCCATTCGACGAGCGAGCGGAAGCCGCCCACGAGTACGAGGTCGGCCGCGTTGCTGATCTCCCGCCAGGTCACTGGCCTGGTCAGCATCCAGTTCGACCGGTCGATGAGGTGGAACCTGTCATCGTGGGTGATCCAGTTGGCGGCCAGCCCGGCGTCGGCGTGGGCCTTCGAGCGCCGGAACACGGTGCCCGCGCTGGCGTTGTAGTACTGCGCTTCGCATCCCAGGCTCACACCGCCGGCCCCGACGATCGTCACGTCCGGCCGGGACGTCCTGATCTTGGTGGCCTTCTCCACATAGACCTCAAGACCGGCTGCCTGTGCGGTGCGTGCCAGGAAGTCCTTCATGGCCTTGTGCCGGTCGCTCTCCTCCGGCGTCATCTCGTGAACGGTGGGGAGATGGACAGCGCGCAACCGCAGAACACCATCGGGGCCGCGGTGCCTGCGCACATACATGTGAGGGCTCTTGACCCCGCTCAGCTCGGCCTTGCACTGACGTCCCCGGCTGCTCTCCACGCAGACAAGCAGTTCCCGATCCCTCTCGGCCACCGGCCGCAGCAGGCTTTCTTTCAGCCCCGCCACGCCTGGCCAGGTGCCCAGGCCAAGGTCTTCTTTGTCGAGCTCCAGAATCCGCTGAAGGCCGGAATGCCATACACCGTTCGCCACAGATGTCCCCCACCCGGTAGCAATGCGTAAAAGGCGCTGCTTTCAAGGTACGGGTCAGCACTGACAACCAGAACGGGGCGAAAAGACTCAGCAGACGGTCGGCGGTGATAAGGGGCCAGCCCGGTGTCACCGACCGTCAGACGAACCTGCGCCCAAGGTGGGCGGTGACGGACCCCAAGGGACGCCGACGGCAGTCAAATTTGGGGATTTACGCCGGGATCGCCCCTTCGAAGATCGCGGTCACCTGGTCGCTGAAGAACTGGACCCATTCGTCCTGGTCACCCCCGAGCAGAGGGTGGCCTATGAGGGGGACCCCCTGACGACAGAGGTTACGCAAGTCCGCCGCTGTCACGTCCTCCCCGTATTGGAGCCAGTCGTCCACCACTGCCCATCTGGGGTTGTCGAAGACTGACTCGCCCATGTCCTCGTCGTACCAGCGGCCGCTGGGAGTGAGGGCCCATGCGAGGGGCCGGAAATAGACCTCGGAGAAGACGTCGTAATGCTGTCTGGCCTTCAGCACCCTGATTCCGTTGAACATGCTGGCCAGGCGCGTTCCTCTGTAGGGATACAGGGCCATGCGCAGTGTGGCTCCGTCGGGCATGGTGATGTGGTCGCGCCGCTCCCGCAGGTCGTTGGCGAGGCCGGGAAACATCACGCGCAAGTGGGGGGTGGTGGCGAACATGCCGATCAGGATCGACCGTGCGACCCGTCCTGGTGCGAGACGCACGGGCGGAGCCGGGTCGGGCCGGGGAAGGTGGAGGCGCGGAGATGTGCGGGCGTAGGTGTGCAGCGCCGTGGTGAAGTCGCCGTAGGCCGTGTCGTAGTGCAACCCCGCGAGACTGTTGCAGTCGCCGCATAGGCCCCGCAGCCACATTCCCCCAGCGGTCGGCCGGCCGTTGCTGCGTATTTGGTTGTGGACACGAACGGTCGCGCAGGTCACCTTGTCCCGGTTGCCAGCAGTCTGGGGCGGCACATGCGCCCTTGTCATCTCGCGTACCTCGCCACACAGTCCACAGGAACGCGACCCTGGCTTACGCAGGTCAACGCCCAGGGTGCCCGGAGGACGCTTGTCAGCCATCCCAGGAGCGTAACGGGATCAACACGCCCATGCCCTGCCTTTTCTGTGGCGTGTCAGGTCGGAGGGGAGGGGACTCCACGGCCCCCGGAAATTCCGTCCTCATGGCCGTCCGACTCAACAGGCAGGGTGTCAGAGCCACAGGCCCCATGCAGTGATCGCCGTCGCCGCTGCAAAAGCCGTCAGGATGGCCCACAGGAGTGCGGGTCGGTGGAAGATCGTTCGTTGATCCCCTTCGGTGGCGCTCGCGCTCGCTGAGCCGCCCTGGTTGGCGATCGCGACGGGTGCGGTCACGTTGATGGAAGAGTTGTCGCCTGCGGTGATGTTGATGCTGGGAATGTGCTGGAGGGCTTGGTCCACCTGATCCGGTGTGGGGTCTTGCTGGCCGCGTGGCATCGCGGCCTTCAGTTCGGCGACCAGTTGGACGAGGCGTGTGCGGATCTGGTCCAGGACACCTTCCAGGGCCGAGACGTGGACCGACCAGTACAGCCTGGTGATGTGTCTGCCCAGTGATTGGCTCATCAACTGGGCCAGGCCAGCCGCCATGGGAGGGCCGAGGTGTACGGTCCGGTCGCGATGCGAAGCGATCAGAGACTCGATCTGGTGGACTCCGATGCCGAGCCGGAGTTCGTCGCCGAGGTCGTCTTGTGCGAAGTCCGGCAGCTCGAAGTAACTGACCTGGTGGCCGGTGACAATGCCCATTCCGGCGGCGTAGTCCATCATCAGCGGTGCGGGGATCCGTCGGTAGTCGGGGATCGGCACGTCGCTGTTCTCGTAGCCCTGGAGCTCGTGCAGAGCCCACGTGCGCAGTGCTGTGGAATGCGTGTCCCCACCAAGCATGATCACCTCCCGCAGGACCGGGGCGAGCGGGCGATTCTCGTCTCGGAGAGCACGCTGTAGCCGGTCGAGGCGGCTTCGGCGGGGTCTCATCTCATAGCCACGGTGACGATGACGCCAGCCACTGCGGCGACGGCGGCAAGGGCACCCCAGATAACCGTGGTGCGGTGCCACCAGGGCTGCGGAGCTGCAGGCGCGGGTTCGTTGACGTTGGCGCTCGCGGTGGCGCCGCGGTCCGCCTTCGCGTTCGGCGCGACGATGTTGAAGGTGGAGCCGTCGCCTCCTGTGATGTTGAGGGCCTGCTGCGCGGCCGCACTGATCTGGTTGGGGTCGGGGTTCTGCTGGCCTGGCGGCATGGCTGCTCTCACTTCCGCGACGAATCGGGTCAGACGGGTTCTGATGTGATCGAGGACGCCCTCGATGCCTGCGACGGAGACGTCCCAGTGCAAGGACGTGATGTCAGCCTCTTCGTTTCCCAGCTGGTGTTGCTCTTCCGTCATCAGAAGGACATATTCAGCCGAGCCGGGCGGGCATAGGCGCACCACACTGTCGCTGCGGGCCACAATGGCTTCGAGCTCTCGGACTCCCTGCCGGAGCGGTGCGCTCTCCCCGATGCCGCGATCACGAGCGTGCTGGGGCAGCTGACCGGGGCTGACCCGTCGGATCTCGTTCCGAAGGAGGGTGCCCAGCAGGCTGAAGTTCACCGTGATCTCGAGCGCAGCCGGCACCTTCCGGTACGAGGGCAGCTCATCGGCCGTCGCGTACCCCTCCAGTTCTTTGAGTGCCCAGGCCCGCAGTTCCTCATGGTGGGCGTAGCCGCCCAACATCAGGCAGAGCCGAAGCGCGGAGGCAAGCGAGGCGGCGTCGTCCAGGACGGCGCTCTCCAGCCGCTCCAGTCCCTGAACATCGGGTGTTGTCACGGCATCCAGTGTGCCCCGCCCCACTGACAACACAGGCCGACTCCTGTTCCCACCCTCGTACGACGGTCGAGGCCCTGGCCCCCTGACCGACGAATGCCTTCGACCGAGCGTTCCGGCCCGGTGAACAGCTCGACTCCGCACGCCGGGCCCGGGGGAATGTGCCGGCTGATCCCCGGGCCCGTTGGTGTCCGACTCGGAGTCAGATCTCTCCGGCCGCAGTGGCGGTGAGCCAGTCTGCGGCTTCGGCGTCGGTCAGGAGAAGCGCCTGCGTCTGGTGGGGAGTGCCGTCCTGGACAACGTGGACGCGGCCCGGGTGCGCGGTGTGCTTCGGGGCGGGGCCGGCTATCGGGGCGAGCCGCTGCCAGGTGCCCGCGCTGACCCGGGAGAGGACCACAGTGGCGAACTGCTCGCGGGCCGAGGGGGTAAGGCCGCCGCCGGAGGCCCGGCCGTTGTAGAGGACGTGGATGCGGGCCTGGCGCCCCTCGTACAGGACTTCCTCGAGCGCGGTGATGGCCGGGGACTTCTCGGGGTCTCCCTCCTGCCGGAAGGTCTCCCAGTAGCGGGCGAGGTGCCGCAGGGTGTCGTCGGCCCGGTCGAAGACGACCATCAGGCGCGGCACGTCGTCGAGGTCGCCGTCGAGGTTGGTGCGGCGCTTCAGCTCGGTGGCGAGGCCGACCAGGGCGTCGTGGATGCCGGCGACGTTGCCGCGGTGCGTCACTGTCGGCAGTTCCTTCGACCACAGGTGAGAGATCCGCGTGGCATCGAGGAGCAGGGCGTGGGCGCCCTGGTACAGGAACTGGGCGGTGAGGGTACGCAGGATGGTCGTGCTGCCGCCGCCGGTGCCGGTGCAGACCAGGATGTGCGGCGCGTTGTCAACGTCGACGGCGATCGCCGTTCCGTCGGTGCTGATGCCGATCAGTGCGGCAGAGGCCGGCAGCGCCTCCAGCTGCGCACGCAGGCCGGGGTCGGTGAGGCGGAGCACCTTCGGGAGGGCGGTCGTGTTCGTCATGGTGCGGTGTTCCCTTTCTGTGCTGTGCCCGGTGAACCGGTTGTTCTCCAGTGCGGGGGATCGTGTCGGCCAAACCGGACAGGGCCGCTTCGAGTTGACGGCCCAGGGTCGTCAGCCCAGGTCGGTGGTGCCGGAGGCGGCGCGGGGCCGGTTACGTGCCCAGCGCTTGAGGTCGCCGACGCGGTAGAGAAGTTCGGCGCCCCGCTTGCCCGCCGGGTCCGGGAAGGACGGATCGTTGGCGCGGGCGAAGCGCAGCGCGGCGAGGGTGATCTCTGGCAGGTGGTGCTCGTGGGCCTGGCGCAGCCCCACCGCTTGGTCGTCGTCGACCACGGCCGAGTTCGCCAGCGACATCGCCGTAGTGGTGTCGGCTGCGCCGCCGCCCGGGTCGGTGGCCGGGGCCTGGGGCTCGATACTCCAGGCGTCGGCGAGGAAGTCGCGGTCGGCGGCCTGGGTCGGCTCGGGTGCGGCTGGTGCGGTGCTCCAGGCGTCAGTGAGGAGGTCAGCGGACGTGGCGGGCTGTGCGTCGGGCGCGGGCGGCTTCTGCAGCTGCGTCGGGAGGGCCGCGCGCTTCGGATCGGGGGCAGCCTTGCCCGTGGTGGCCCACTCCCGGGCTTCGGCCTCGGTGAAGAACAGCACCTGCGTCTCGCGGGCGGTACCGCCGATGACGACCTGGGCGCGCCCATGGTGCTTGGTGGACTTCGGGGCGGGGTGGACCTCGGGGGCGAGCATGCGCCAGGCGTTCACGCTGTAGCGGGCCAGGATGCGGGTCGCGAACTGCTCGCGGACTTCCGGTCCTCCCAGGGCGCGGGCGGTCGCGGACTGCGCGACCAGGAGCACGTGCATGCGCAGCTGGCGGCCCATGTAGAGGATCTCGTTGAGCGCGTCGACGGCCGGCGAGACCTTCGGGTCGCCGGACTCGCGGATCCTCTCCCAGTAGCGGGCCAGCTGCTTCATCGTGGCGTTGATCTCTTCGAGGAGGATCAGCAGCCGCGGACCGATGGCGTGCGGGTCGGCGTCGATGCCGAGTTCGTCGGCGACCCGGGTACGGCGCCGGCCTTCCATACCGAGCTCGATGAGCTGGTCATGGATGTCGGCGATGTCGGCGCAGTAGGTGACGCCCGGGATGCCGCGCGCCCACGGGTGGGAGATCCGCTTGAAGTCGAGGACGAACACGAGCGAGCCGTGGTGGAGCATCTGGCAGGCGATGCAGCGCAGGGTCACCGACTTGCCGCCGCCGGTGGAGGCGTTGACCAGAATGTGCGGGGAGTCGGCGTCGAGGTCGACGGAGACGATCCGGTTGCTGGACCCGATTCCGATGACCGGTGCGGACTCCTTGGCCCTGGCCACCAGCTCGCGCACCAAGGGGTCCTTGAAGGCGGCCTTCACCGGGGGCTTGCGGGTCTTCTTCACCAGCACGTACGGCTTGCGTCCGGCCGGGTGCCAGGAGAACGTCACGCCCTCCAGGGCGAGTTTCTGGGTGATGAGATCGGCGACCACGTCGCGGGAGAACCGCAGGTGCGTGGGCAGGTCGACGCGTATCTGGGCGTCGTCGTCGGTGAAGTTCTTCGGGATGTGGAGGTAACGGCGCGGTGCGGTCTGCTCCGCGATCCCCAGCGGGATCGTGAGCGCCTCGTGCAGCGGGACGACCCACTCACGCATCAACTCCCGGCGCTCACGGGTCAGAAGCCCGTACGCGACACCGCCGACGGCCATCGCGGAAGCCGCGCCGATCCCGCCCGTCTCCAGCGTGGCCAGGGTGACGTCCCTGTTCCCCCACAGGTCCTGGAAGGTCCGCGCGGTGGCTTCGGGATCCCGGCTGAGCAGATAGCCGCTCTCGACAACCCCGGCCCCCAGCACCAGGCGGAAGGACAGACGCTGCCACCCGGCCCGGTAGGAGCGGCGGGGTACGCGGCCCTCCACCTTCGGCAGGACGCGGGTGGCCGGCCGCCAGAACGTGGCGTCGGTCCGCTTCACGCCGTCCAGGTCCCGCCCGGCCAGCACCCGGCCGATGCCGAACATGAGGGATTCGGCGTTCTCCTCCACCTGCTTGTCGAACTTCGTCTGCGCCATGCCGTCCAACGCCCTTCGTGCCGGGTGTGCGTGGGGCGCAACGGTGCCGCCGGAAGCGGACACCCACGCCGGACGACGACGCTAAAACGGTTCGCCTGTGGATACTTTCCGGCGCTGGAGCAGAGGGCTGTGGATACTTTGAGCATGGGACTGGTGCCCTTGAGGTACTGCCCGCGCGGAACGCGCGGGCGACACCGACTTCGTGATCGTGATGGAAGCGGGGGCGTCCCCTGGTGGGACGCCCCCGGGGGCTCGGTTACGCCACCAACGTGTGAAGGCCGACCACGGTGGCTCCCACCGCACCGAGCGCGGCCGCCGGTCCGGCGAGAGCGAAGACGATCGCTCCCGCTACGACGGCCCCGGTAAAGATGAGCGCCCACCGCTGGGGCAGTCGCTCGGGCTGCTTGTTTGACGTACGGTTGCCCATGTAGGACTCCTTGAGTGCCGAGTTCTTGAGTGGCGCGGCCCCGGATGGACCCCGGGGCCGTTCGCGTTCGCGCGAACGGCGTTGCCGCTGAGCCCCGTTGACGGAAGCTCATGTCTCTATGTTCCGGCTCCCAGTGGAGTCGTCGGCGAAGTCACGAAAACGTCTTGATCCACATTTAAGACATCTAGTTAGTTAGATCAGGGTGTCTTTATGTGGATCAAGACGTTGCCATCAAGACGGGGTAACTAGACGTATGGCAGACACCCAGGAGACGAACCGCCGCCGGCTGCGGCGTCTGGGCGAGATGGACAAGACCAAGGCCGTCGATATGGCGAACCGGGCTCTCAAGGACACGTGGTCGGTCGGCCTCAAGCCGGACAACGTCGTGCTGCGTCTGGAGTTCATACAGCAGAAGCAAGGAGACGCTCCGCTGGTGAACCTGATCAAGTCCCAGGGGATCGCGCTCCGTTTCTACCTGCTGGCCCTCTTCGATGCGCAATGTCGGCTGCCCGTCGATGCCACCTGGACCAACAGCCGCCCGCTCAGGGGGCCAGGCTCGTGGTCGGACTTCATCGCCACTGACGGCGCATACGACACCCGCACCCAGACGTACATGCGTGACACCAAGCAGGGCAGGACCAGAAGCGATCTGCGCCTCCGGCAGATTCAGGGGGCGTTGCGGACCTTGGAAGAACTCGGACCCGAGCGTGCCCTGGTCACCGTGCCCCAGGCGGAGAACGGCGGGCGTCGGCAGTACGTCGGATTCACACTGATGAAGGAGACCGGCCGGGGCAGCTACCAGACGGCCGACACGTACGTCGTGCCCAGGAACGTATGGTCCGTCAAGACCGTCACTGTCCCCGCCACTTTCTTTCTCAACGGGTGGGTCCAGGTCCTTCACCCCACCGAGATCGCCACCTGGCTGATCCTGCGAGCACTGAGTCAGTGGGCCCGCAAAAGTCACACCGAGTTGGGGGTCTACCTGTACGGGAAGGCCCGCGAGGAAGACTTCGGCATGCGCCGGAACCCCTGGGAAGACGCGTGTCAGCGGCTCTTGGACTTCGATCTCATCCGCCACGCCCACGCCGGCGACCTCAACAGCGATCCGACCGGTTTCGGCAACATGATCGTGAACCACATGGCGCGTTGGGAGCGGGACCGGTACGAGCCGTACCGCTGGCAGATTACCGACATGGGTCTGAACGACGACGCGATGAAGATCTGCCTGAGGGAACTCACCCTCCGGCAGAAAAGCGCAGACAGGGCGGCAGAAGCCCGGGCGCGCAAGAAGAGCGAGCCGCCGACGAAGTAGCCGCACGGGCAAGGCCTCAGTGGGTGTGTCGGCGGTGCAGTTCTTCGGACCAGCCCCGCAGCGGGCCTTCGAGGGTGAGGTTGTCGCCGCGGGCCACAGTCTGGAGCAGCTGGGCGCACACGGTCGCTTCGGCGGCGAGGCTCGCCGGGCTGCCCAGGACAGGGAAGGCGTCGCGGACGCGGGTGGCGACGTCCTCCTGGAGCAGCGAGTAGGCGTAGAGCGTGGCGGCGTCGAACCCTTCCGGAGCTCGGCCCCAGCCCTCCCAGTCCAGCAGGAGCAGCGGCGAGGTGAGGTTCGCCCAGTGAACGTCCGCGTGGGCGGTGGTCCAGCAGGGCACGGCCGGGGCCGGGATGCCCACGAACTCGGGGATGGCCCGGTTCATGTACTGCTGCCGTACAGCGATGCGGCCGGTGTCGACGGCCGCCACTTTCTCCAGCGTCCCGGCGAGGTCGGCCCACCAGGAGTCCGGCAGCTGCAGGTCCTGCTGGAGGACCGGGTCGCCGGACAGGACCGGCTCATCGACGCGCACCGAAAGCTCCGCCCGGTAGGCGGTGCCGACGTCGAAGGCGTCGTGGACGGCCAGGAGCGCGGGCCGGTGCCCGTCGAGGTCGCCGAAGGCATGCTGGGCATCGAGGGCACCGTCCCACAGCTTCCCCGACGCCTTGTCTTCCGGCGCGGACACCAGCCGCAGCCACGCCGGTTGCCCGGCGGCGGTGCGGGCCGGGGCACTCAGGGTGCGCCCGGCCCAACCCCAGAACTCCGAGCCCGGCTCGATCTGCACGTCCAGGGCCTTCGCGGCGCGGGCGTGCTGGGCGCGCATGCGCTGTTCGGTGTCCGGGTCAGGGGGAGGCGAGTACACCAGTGATCTCCCGCAACTGGGCGGCGGTCAGGGAGGGGTGAGCAACGGCGTCGGCCGCCTCCCTCCAGTGTGGCGCACTCGAGGCGGCGATGAGGACGTCCGTCATTCCTGGGCATGACGCGACCGCCAGAACGCACGCCTGTGCGGAGGTCAGGCCGGGCCGGATGAGGTCGGCGAGCTCCTGGTCGACCATGCCGGGCAGCTCACCGCCGTGCAGCGGCGCGGACGCCATCACCCGCAGCCCCGCATCGGCGGCGGCCGGGAGCGGGCCCCGCCCGTCCAGGGCCTGCGTGATCGGGGTCATCATCACCAGGCTGACCGGCATCTGGACCGCGACCAGGTGGTGACTCTGCCCGCCGGCGGCTTCGGCGGCCAGGGCGAGCAGCTCCCCCACCGTGAACGCCTCTTCGTCTAGGCCTGCCCACGTGGCGATCCCGTACCCGGCCACATGCCCGGCCGCCGCGGCTTCCTCCAGGACGACGAACGCGGCCCGGATCGCGCAGTGCAGGGCGGGGCGGTCGCCGGGGTGGGCGCGCTCGGGGTTGTGGAGCAGGACCAGGTCCAGCCGGTCGCGCCCGAGCTGCTCGCGGTTGCGGCCGGTCTGCCAGCGCACGTAGTCCGGGGCAAGGCTGTGCCCAGCCGGGGCCTGGTCCTCGGTGAGGGCACCGGCGTGCACGGCTTCAACACCGGTGGCCGCGGTGAAGTAGCCGGCCTTCGTGGAGACCCGCAGCGATGGGTGGGCGGCCAGGGCCGGGGCGAGCAGAGTCTGTGCGCGGCCGGTGGCGTAGTTGGGGGCGGTGTCGATCCACTGCGCGCCGGAGGCGGCCGCACGGGCGGCCGCCTCCGAGATCGCCCGGCACCGGTAGGTGCCCAGAGCGAGCTGTGCCGTCACAGAAGGCTCCCCACCGTCGCGGCCTGCCCGGCAACGAGCTCCTGGACCAGCCCGGCGACGTCCTCCAGGGCGAGGCCGGCCGTGTCGGCGAGCGCGGCCAGGTCCACGGTCTGCCCGTCGACCAGCGGGCGCAGCACCGCCTCCGCTTCGGGCGCGAACCCGAACGTGCTCCCGGCGGCGGACAGAGTCACCGCGTCCTCGCCGACGTCCAGCACGGCGCGGGCGGTGGTCAGCCGGACCCGCAGAGCGCCGTCGGCCGGGACGCCGTCGATGTACGGCAGGCTCGGTACCATCCTGCCGACGGCCTGCCCATCCATGGCGGCCCGGTAGCGGGCGAGCAGCTCAGGGTCGTCCAGCAGTTCGGCGAGCCGCTTGCGCATCTCGTCCACGGCGTCGGCCTGGACGTCCGGTGCGGCGAGCAGGGGCAGGTCGCGCCGCCAGTCCTCGTGCGTGAGCAGCTGCTCGGACACCCACGCCATCAGGTCGGTCGCGGTGTGGGTCTGCAGGCCGCAGGTGACGTGAAGGGAGCGGGTGCCCTGGTCGGCGGAGACCGCGTGCCACACGCCGCGCGGCACGTACAGCACGTCGCCCGGCCACAGGACCAGGTCGGCGACCGGCTCGGTGGGTGCCTCGCCCGGATCCTCGATGTCGCGGTACAGCGGGAACGGGCGAGTGGTGCCGTAGATCCGCCACCGCTTCGCGCCGTCCAGCTGGACGATGACGGTGTCGTGGTCGTCCCAATGAACGCCGAAGCCCTCAGTGCTGGTCCACGAGGCATAGAGGTTCGCCTGGACACGGGTACGAAGGTCGCGCTCGATCGCTTCGCAGAGGCGGGCGAGGGGCGGGTGAAGTTCGTCGACGCTGTCCAGGGCGAGGGAGGCGCCCTCGGTGAGGCGGGTGTGCAGTTCGGCCGGGTGGAGGCGGTGCCACACGGTGTGGCGGCGCGTGGCCACCGGCGTGGTGTAGCCGCCGACCAGCAGCGTCTCCCCGTCGCGAGAGAGCCTCATCCGGGGCGGCTCCAGTCGGTGGCTGCCGAGGATGTTGTTGAGGTCGTCCCAGGTCATCAGTCCGGCGACGTCGAGGGCGCCGGGTACGTGGCGGTGTTCGCGGTGCAGTGCCTGGGCGAGGAAGTCCTCGCCCAGGCACGCCGCGATGGACGTGTGCGTCATCGCGTAGGGCTCCCGCTCGTCAGTCGTTGCCGTCGCTCTTGCCGGTGCCGCCGCCGTCCGAGGGGATGGCGTTGCGGCCCCGGGCGGCGACGATGGCCCGGCGGGAGCGGACCAGGCCGCCGGTCGACGGCCCGGACGTGGCGGGCGGGGGCGTGGCGGGACTCTGCATGGAATCCTCCTGCGTGGTTGGTAGCCGGGCCCTTCACGGCACGGCCGCGAACACCCCCCAGTACAGCCACGGCGAGCCCTGGCGATAACCCCGTCATGGGGCCCCCACGGTGGGTATGGTCGTTGGGCTGACGCACTGTCATTCCACGGGATTTCAGGGGGACTTGTGGACGACGACTTACCGCCGTCACCTGCCCAAGTGCCGCGCCATTTGCTGGCCGATCCCGGGTTCGTCCGGGCCCTGTACGAGCGGGACTTCACCGTGGTCTTTGCGATGGCCCACGACGTGGGGATCTCTTTCAACCGGATCGCCGAAGCGTGTGCGCTCAAATCCGATCGCGTCAGCCAGATCGCCCGGGGCACCGCATCGGTCACTGCGCTGGCAACTGTCGAGAGAATCGCCGACGGTCTGCGCATTCCCGGTGCCCTCCTGGGGCTTGCTGCGCAACCCTGGGAGGACACCGCCGCTCTCAGCACGGAGTCCGACCATGGAGATGATCCGATGAAGCGCCGCAACCTGCTGCGTGGCGCGCTCGCCGCCGGCCTCACCGCTCCGGCCCTCGCCGCCCTCACCGCCGCCCGGACCGATGTCGACCAGACCCTCTCCCCCGACGCCCCTCAGGACCTGGCCGACCTTGAGGCCGCTGCCGAGAGCTACGGGTACGGCTACCACGGCCAGCAACCCACCCGTGTCCTGGCTGACCTGGTCACCGACTTCACGACCCTGCGCCCGCTGCTCACCGTCCCGCAGCCCGCACCGGTAAGGGCGCGGCTGTGCCGGACAGCCGGGCAAATGGCCGGGATGACCGCGATCGTCTTACACGACCTGGGCAGCCGCCGCGAGTCCCGCGCCTGGTTTAACACGGCCGCCCGGGCGGCCTCCGAATCCGGCGACGGCCAGCTGTACGCCTGGGTCCGGGCGCGCGAGGCGATGGTCCCGCTCAACTACGGCGCCCCGAAGGCTGCGGCTGGTCTCGCCGACCAGGCCCGCCACGCTGCCGGGAACCGGCCGACCGCCGCCGCGGTGTTGGCAGCCGCCGTCGCCGCCCGCGCCTACGCCCTCAGTCACCAGAGCGAGCAGGCCCGATCCGCGCTCGCGGACGCGGACGCCCTCATGGAACGGCTCCCCGAGGGCGAGCGGTCGGACACCTGGCTGACCTACTCCGAGCAGAAGCATCACGTGCACCTCAGCCACGCCTACACCACGCTCGGAGACACGGCCCGCGCTCACGAGAGCCAGCAGCGGGCGCTGGAGCTGTCCGCGCCGACCAGCACCATGACGCGCACCCTGCTGCACATCGACAGCGCGGCCTGCTCCCACCACGACGGCGACAGCGCAGAAGCGTGCCACCGTACGGTCGCCGCGCTCACCGCGCTGCCGGACGGCTACCGCACCGGACTCGTACGACGCCGCGCACAGGACCTGTACGAAGCGATCCCCGCCCAGCACCACCGCGAATTCGCCGTGCGTGAGTTGCGAGACGTCCTGGCGGCCTGAAGTCCGGCAGTCCGGAGCGTGTGCGAAGAGGCTTGAAATGCCGGGCCCAGGGGCGGCTTCGCCTCCGGGGCTCGTGGTGTGTCCAGCCCCGTCCCCTCTGTGGTGTTCAGCGTTTCGCGGTGCCCATCTGCTCGGGGGTGGTCTGCCTGTGCTCACGGTCGACCGCTCTGGTGTCCGGGGATGTGTACGGACCGGGGGTGGGGCGGCTGGGGCGGCTGGCCCAGATGGAGGGGTGGTCGGCTGCGGCAAGGAGGCTGTTGATGCGGCGGGCGAACTCGTGGCCGGGCAGCGGGAGCTCGGTGTCGGGCTCACGGAGGTAGCCGGCCGTGACGGCCGTGGGGATGTAGGCCATGAGTTTGCTGAGTCCGGCGGGCCGGGAGCGGACGGTCTGCTTGGCGAGGTTGCCGAGGAGCCGCATGAAGTGGGTGGTGGTCGTGCTGGTGATGCGGTGTTCTGCCGGGTGCCAGGTGCCGCCGTCGTCGAACGCGGGGGGTTGGGGTGGGGGCTGGACGTCGTCGGTCTGCCGGTGCCAGAAGTCGGCGGTGTCCCTCTCCCCCAGTGCCAGGTGGTGGAGGTAGAGGCAGTAGGCGGCGGCTGCGTGTCCGGCGCCGGCGGCGTACTGCCACCAGAAGCGGGCGCCTTCGTCTGTGTCGGTGAGCTGCAGGACACAAGCGAGGACCAGGGCGGCACGAGGCTCGGGGACTTGGTCGGTGACGAATTTGGCTACGGTGCCCGGTGGGGTGTGCGAGACGAGCGTTTCGCACAGAGTGCGCAGGTCCTCAGCCGCCGCATGGCGGCTAACGCCCGGGGAGCCGTGGCCGGTGTGGTCGGCATCGGGTGCGGACGATGGGGCGGTTGCGTGGACGATGTCGCGCGGAAGGGTGCGCTCGCGGACGAGCATGGCTCTGGAGAGGATTTCTTCGATGCCGGTCACGGGGTGTTCCCTTCGGTCGGGGGCGGCGGGCACAGGACGCTCTCCAGGAAGCGGGTGGCGTGACGCTCGTCCGAGCGGACGGCGGCCAGCGGCACGCCCAGGAGGGCGGAGACGGTCTCGGGCGGGCGGTTCAACAGCCGGCGCAGCACCATGACATCGAGCTGGCTGCCGGGCAGGCGGCTCATGGCCGCGAACAGCTTCAGGCTCTCGGCGATCTGGTCCATGCGGTCGGCCGGGTCGGCGAGGGACTGAAGGGCGGCGGTGTCGAAGGCGGCCATCCCCAGCTCGGGCCGTCCGTCCCGGTGCGGGGTGCCGGCCATGACCGTGGCGCGCAGGACGTTCCAGGCATAGCGGCGGGTGTCCTGGCTGGCCAGGGCATCGTCCCAGGACAGCCAGAGGATGTCGAAGGTGTTGGACACAGCGGCGTCACGCCGGTCGTCGTCGAGGAAGACCTGGGCGTAGAGGTGGTAGTCCAGCTCCACGAGTTCGCGAAACGCGCGGTGATCCAAGGGTGCGGCCGTGTGGGTGGCGGTCAGGATGGGGGTCCGTTCGGTGCAGTCGTCGACCCACTCGCTGCTCCTGTGGGCTTCGAGCGCGGCCTGGCACCACAGCTGGTACAGGGGCCAGTTCGGCATACCCAGCTCCGTGGCCAGTAAGTAGACGATCTCCCAGCGGGGGGTAGAGACCGACACCGCGCAGCAGTTCGGAGAGCTTGGACTTGGCGAACCGCACGCGTGTGCTGAGATCGCTCAGGGTCAGACCGCTGGCGAGATAGCTCTCGCGCATCGGGTCCAGCCAGGCCCGATGGGCGCTGCCGACGAACGAGGCGATCGGTCCGAGCTTGCGGCCGGGCCGGACGATGAACGGTCTGTCGGGTGGTACCGGCGGCTCGGCAGGAGTGATCACGGGGCGTCGTCCTCCTTGTCCGTGGCCGCGTCCACGCGGTTGCCGGTGCCGGGCGCGGTGTGGGAACGGGAGGCGTGCACGATCTGCTGCACGGTCAGGGCAAGGGCCGGGGCGAGCGCGGCCACTGCGGCCGTCTGGCCGGCGGCGACCAGCACGATGCTCCAGGCGAACACCGTTGCCGTGACCGCGGTGACGACTATCTGACGGGACTTCATCCAGGTTCCTCTGCTGTCGGAGGGTCGGCCTCAGGGATCCGGCGGCCCATCCGGAAGGGGCCGCCGCGCACCCCGGGCGGGCGGGTGCCAAGCCGCCGTGCCCGGGGAGGTGAACCAGCATGGCCAGAACGGCAGTTGTGACGCCACGTGATCAAGGAATCACGGAACAATGGCGATCACCGGCACCATCCGAACGCCTCGCTTCAGAACTACGTCGGTCAGAAACGCAAGCAGGCGCGCGGACGGGTGGAAGTTCCCGGATTTCCTTGCAATTGCACGTCGAAGAGACGTCAATAGAACAGACGCCGTTGGTGTCGGCCTTCCATCCGGAAGGGCCCGCCCCCGTGCCAACC
The DNA here is from genome assembly GCF_014873495.1 of Streptomyces stelliscabiei. Taxonomy (GTDB): domain Bacteria; phylum Actinomycetota; class Actinomycetes; order Streptomycetales; family Streptomycetaceae; genus Streptomyces; species Streptomyces bottropensis. The sequence continues at coordinate 25,664 of NZ_JADBGF010000002.1, forward strand.
CGTCAAGGGGGGAAGCGGGCCATGCCGCTCTCGCCTGGCCAGCCCTAAGGCCAGGCGAGAGCACAACAGTCCCGTGCCGGGACACGAGGACCGTAGACCACGGCACTGACATCAACGCCCGCGATGCTGACGGCGAACTGCCTCCGGCCCCTGCACGACCAGGGCACAGACCCTACGGCGCATCGTGAAGAAGATCGGCCTGCCGTGCAAGAGCTTCCCGAGGACGTCGCCAAAGCGATCGGGAGCGGCCCCTCGGCACTCGCAACCGCATAGCGGGAACGGACCTGGTCTGATCTGGAGGCTGGCCCGCTCGCACCTGCCAGGCCCAAGCGAGGCCGTCGGCTTCGTGGCCGTTTGGACCGCTGCTTACCGTGGGGCCTGTGACAACGCCTTCCGACGATGCTGCCAGGCCCAAGCCGGTGCCGATCCGCGTCGTATTGCCCGCTGATCCTGTGCTGGGCACTCCCGAGCAGGAAGTCGTCGCACGGCTGTGGAAGCGTCGGCAGACGGAAACGGGCTGGGTGTACCTGGTGGGCATGCCGTCGTACCGAGATCGCGAGGACGGCGGTGTGGAGGCGGCGGAGTACCGGGTGTGGGTGCGCGCCCCCGACCACGTACGGCCGGTCGACGGCGTCGACTACGACCAGGTCGTCACCGAGAAGCAGGAGCGGTCACCGCAGTCGGTGGTCCGTGAGGCCCTCGGGGAGCGCCGGCCTTCGGGATGGGTGCTTGCGAAGCTGCGTGACGGCCGCGGCCCGGCCCGGTCCGTCCTGCACGCCCCGGACTGCGAAGAAGCACCGGCGGGCGCGCCGCTGCTCGATGTGGACCGTGCCCTGGACGCGGCAGAGCACCCGGGCACCCGGCTGTGCACCCTGTGCGGAGCCGCGCAGGAGCTGACGCCTCTGCTCCGTGGCTTCGACCACATCACCGACTCCGCCCCCGACGACTCCTGCCCCCGGCCGCCGCACCGTCGGCGGCCCCGGCGCGGCGGCCCCGCCCGGCGCGCAACACCAGCGGACGCGCCCGATCCCCTCGCCCGCCGCCCGGGACCTCACCCACCACCCACCTTCCTTGTTCTTCCTGCTGTGGGGCGTGGTCCGGGGGCGTAGAGGGGATGTCAGAGGCCCGACCACGCCCGTACGGTGGAGGTGACCTGCACGGACGCGGCGGCGTCGGCGGAGCTCGTGCAAGAGAAGTCGCAAGAGATGCCGCAGGAGAAGACGCAAGGGTTGGCGCAGGAGATGTTGCCGCGCGGCAGACCGGAGCACGGTTCGAACAGCAGTACCTTTGCCCCGTGGCAGCCTCGTACGACTTCCCCCAGGACCTGACCGACGCTCAGGACGAACTCCGTCAGGTCCGCGCTGAACTGCGGACCCTCTATCAGCGGGTGCCGTGGTCGGCCGAACCTCTGGACGCCTGGGAGACGCACGACAACGCCTGGCGCCAGGCCTCCCGTCCCGCCTCCCCCGGCTGGGATCCCCAGGACGCGATGGAGATCGCCCGGCTGCGGAAGCGGGAGCTCGAACTCGCTGGAACGATCGTCACGCACGCGTACTGGAGCGAGTTCACCGCGGCCGACGTCCTCGCGGCCCGTACCGCGCTCAAGCACCACCATGAGCAGATGGCCGACGCCTCCAGCTAGCCCCCGACCGTTCCCCGGCCGCCGCCACACCGTCGGCGGCCCCCGCGCGGCGGCCCGCCCGGCGCGCAACACCGGGGAGCGCGCCTCGATCCCCGGCAGCGCCCGCGCCGCCCATCCCGCCCTCCCACTCCCAACTCCAGCAGGGACATGGGCAAAGCGGCCGCAACGGGGATGTCAGCAGCCCGACCACGCCGTACGCCTGTGGTGACCTGGGCGGACTCCATGACACGGTGACGGCCCGCGCAACCTCTACCGCAACACCCAGCGCAACCCGGGGCCCTGCAAGGCGAGGCGCCCGGCGGGCGGGCTGGTCACCGTGTCGGCCGGGACCTACTCAGTCGGGTGAAGACGCCAGGGGCGGAGAACTTCTGCGGGCTGCGGCACGTAGTGCCAGGCATGAGGGAGATCATGGACGCGCACGTGGCAGAGCCGGGCCTGGCTGTCGTGGAGGTCGCGGCCGCCGATGACGAAACCGCGCTTGCGGTCCAGGAGCTGCTCGCCGCGCGGTGCGCGATCGCAGCGGCGGACCGCACGACCCGGGAGCCAGGCGAGCCCGGTGTACGGCTGCGCTGCTTCCTGGACCTGCGCCAGGAACCCGGCTCGTAGCGCTGCGGGCGGGCGGCCGCGGTCCGCTGACCAGCCGTGGTCGGGCTCATGGTCGGGCCGGTGGTCGGTGTGCACGCGCCGCTCGGTTTGCGGACGGACAGACCGGATGGAAGGCATGGGCTGTGACGTGGACGCTGCCAGAACCGATGCTCGCCGCCCCTGTGTCCGAGCCGGTTCTGCTGCCCGGGTGGGCGGCAGAGCCCAAGTGGGATGGGTTCAGGGCTCTGTTGTCCATCGACGCGGGCCGGGTGGTGCTGCGCTCGAGGCGAGGCACGGAGATGGCGGCATCGTTTCCGGAGATCGTGGCCGGGGCCGTGCAGCTACCGGATGCGACCGCGTTCGACGGCGAGCTGGTCGTATGGGATGCCGCGGGCCGCCTCGCGTTCGAGCGGCTGCAGAACAGGCTTGCCCGGCGCGGAGCCGGGGCGGCCCGGGCGGCACAGGAGTGGCCGGCCCACTTCGTCGCGTTCGATGTCTTGCGGCTGTCCGGGACGGACACGACCGGATGGCCCTACCGGCGGCGCAGAGCCGCCCTCGAGTCCGTGTTCGCCGCCCGCGCTCTCATCGCGCCGTGGGTGTTGTGTCCGTCGACCACCGACCCGGACACCGTGCGCGAGTGGCTGACGTGGACCTCGGTCGGCATCGAGGGCGTGCTCTTCAAGCGGCTGGGCGATCCCTACCGGCCTTCCGGCAGAGACTGGCAGAAATACAAGGTGCGCGAGACCACGGAGGCGATCGTCGGTGCTGTCACCGGCTCCCTGACCGCTCCCCGCGGTCTGCTGCTCGGCAGGTACGACGACAACGGGCGCCTGCAGTACACCGGCCGCACCACCACGCTCACCCGGACGGCCAGCGCTACGGTCGCCGGCCAGCTTGCTCCGGCGCAGCACGGTCATCCGTGGACGGGCTGGTCGTTCTCCGCCGGGTGGGGCAGCCGCGAGACACTGAACGTCACGCTGGTGGAACCCGAGCTGGTGGTGGAAGTCGGCGTCGACGTCGCCCGCGACGCTGCGGGCCGGTGGCGGCATCCCGCACGCTGGCACCGTGCGCGCCCCGACCTCTCCTCCGTCGACGTCCCCCGCCTGACACTGCCGCCGCGCTGACGGCGGCCGGGCGCGGAGGCCCCGCCGACGCGCAACGGGTGAGCGCGCGCCGATCCCCGGCTGCGTCCGCGCCGCCCATCCTGCCCTCCCTCATCCTCAACTCCAGCCCAGGGCATGGTCGAAGGGGGCCGCCACGGGGATGTCAGCGGCCCGACCACGCCGAATGTTCGTGGTGACCTGGGCGGACTCCGGGACGTTGTGGAGGCCGGCGCAACACCTACCGCAACCCCCAGCGCAACACTTGACGCAATCTCCACCGCAACGCCGGGCCTTATGAGGTGAAGCGGCGGCCGGGGTGGGTTTGTTGATGGGCACCGACACCATCGTGGTGCTGCGGTACGGGGCCGAGCCGCCAGACCCGGCCCCGTAGACAGTGCTAGATGAAGATCTGCTCGAAGCCCCAGATGCTGGGGCCGCCGGAGCCACGGTGGAGGACCACGATGCGGTTGTCGTGGTACTTCGCCGGAACGGGCACCCCGGGTCCGGGGAGGTTGCCGCCCAGCCGCTCGGCGTCGGCGAAGGCGTTGCTGTTGGGCTGCCTCTGCTCGCAGATGTAGAGGCTGCGGTCGTTGGCGACGACGAATACTTCCAGGCGGCCGTCCATGGCGAGGATGGCCACCGGTGTCTCCACGATGGTCCCCTGGGTGGTGCCGGGCGTGCCGTAGGTGGTGCCGTAGCCGGCGGGCTGGACGGCGTGGTAGCCGGTGGTGCCGGCCCGCCAGAAGACGCGGATGCGCTGGTCGGCGTCGGTGGCAGCGGTGGGACTGCCGACGACTCCGGCGTTTTGGGCGGAGGCGGGGAAGTAGCTGGTCCAGGTGCTGGTGCTGTCGGGGTCCTGCTGGCTGATCCCCCAGATCTCGTCCTGGTGGCCGTGGACGAAGGCCTGGATGCGTCCATCGCCGCTGCGGGCGGCGGCGGGTGCCAGATGGTTGTTCGTGCCGGTGTCCCCGGCCAGGCTCTGGGGCGGGTCCCAGGTCGCGTAGTCGACATCGTGCTGGTCGACGTGCCACAGGGCGCGGTCGGTGCCGTTGTAGAAGACGGAGATGCGGCCGTCCGCGTTCAGGACCGCGGCCGGGTCGCTCGCGGCTCCGGAGGCGATCGGCGTGACCACGTCGTAGGTGCTGTTGATGACGCTCTGGCGCAACGCCCAGATGCGGTCGTCCGGGCCGCGCCAGAAGACGTTGACGATACCGTCAGGGCCGCGCAGGGCGACGGGGGTGCCCGCGACGGTGCCCTGGGTGCCGGCGACCAGTGTCCAGTTCGCCTCCCAGCTCCAGTCCCGCTTCTGCGATTTGACGTAGAGGTCAGGGCCCAGGCCCCGTACGAACACCGACAGGCGGTCGTCGGCGTTCGGGGCGACGGCTGGATCTAAGCTGACGCCGCCGCCGAGGGCGACCGCCTGCGATGACCAGACCAGACCGGGGGTGGTGGAAGGTGCCATAGAACTCTCCCCTGCTCACACAGCACGACATGGCTCGCCGGGTCGGCTCGCGTCCCCTGTGGGTGACCCGCGCCTTCCCGGCTCCCGGAGATTCGCAGTCGCCGGGCAGGACACGCCCGGGTTGGACTGGCGTCCATCCGATGCGGTGATATCCGGTTTAGGTGGCGGGAGCCAAGGTGCCGCGAACGTCACCAACGGCACAGCGGACAGGCTTGAGTCGTGCTCTGGCGGCGCGGGCCGGTTCCCCTGTGCGGTGAGGCGTGACGCGGCCAGCAGGCAGGCAGTTCGCCACCGCATCTCCGGTGGGGGGCTCGCCCGGCTCCCGGCGTGAGCCCGGGAGCCGGGCGAGCCGGGAATACGCCGGGCCCCGGCAGTCTGTGACCGCCGGAGCCCGCACGCTGGTGTGATCAGCCTTGGGCCTGGTGGATCTTCCAGTCGGCGACGTTGGAGCTGCGGTTGAAGTAGGCGTTGGTGCACACGTCGTACTTGGCGCCGGTGTCGGAGCTGCCGCCGTTGGTCTCCAGGAAACCGCCGTTGTCGTCCCAGGTGTTCCAGAGGAGGACCGTGTCGCCGAATCGGACCTTCTGGTCGGCGGGGGCGGAGGTCTGGGCGAAGATCCGCCAGCGTCCGGTTCCCGGTGCGCGGTCCCTGGCCGGGGAGGTGGAGACGTCGTACTTGGCGCCGTCGTTCGCCTGGGTGGTGGTGGGGCCGCTGTTGGTGTCGAGGTAGCCGCCGTCCCCGCCGTAGAGGTTGCGCAGGTAGATCAGATCGCCGCTGGTGACAGGCTGGCCCGCGGCCTTGCCGGAGGCGGACAAAATCTCCCAGGTGCCGGTGCCCTGCGCGCGGGCCGGTGTGTTGGTGGTCGAGACGCCGTACTTGGAGCCCTGTGCGGGGTTGCCGCTGTTGGTGTCGAGATAGCCGCCCTGCCAGCCGCCGTAGCCGTTCTGCAGGTGGATCAGATCACCGTACTTGAGCTCGTTCGCCATCTGGAATTCCCCTTGTCCGCCGATGTCTGTCTCGAACCCGGACGGTCCTTACCGGAAAGCCCCTCAGCGCCCCCGCTGCGGGACGCGGCCCCTGCTTCCGTCCAGGCCGGGAGGTCGGGATCCCGCACCGAAGTTCGATGACGGGCGCCATCCCCCGCCCCCCTCTTTGTTCCTGCCGCCCTTGTCCGGCTTTGCCGCCCGAAATGAATGGCCTAGAACCCGGGGCTCACCCAGTGCGCCATGACTCCCGTACGTCCGTCGCCGTTGCTGAGGACGGCGGTGTTGCCCCCACCAATGCGGTACGCGTGGAGCGTGATGACGTCGTTGACGTCGAACTTCTCCAGGATCGTCTGCCCCGCGGTGGTCTGCATGACCGCGTTCCCGCCGGTGAGGGCTTCCGTGCCGGGGATGAGCTGACCGTTCTTGAACAGCGCGGTGCGCACGAGCTCACCCGCTCCGCCGGTGTACGAGCGGGCGTGGTAGGAAATCTCCCACACCCCGGGGTGGAGGATCTTGAGTTCCTCGACCTCGGAGATCCGCTCATCGGCGCGATCGGCGCCGGAGAGGGGGTGGTTGAAGTCGACCGGGACGGTCTGGAGCCACGTCGAGCCCTTCCGGTAATTCGCTGGAGTCGTCATGCCATTCCTTTGCCGCGCCGGGATACACACTGACCGTGCCGGGTGCTGATGCCGCCAGCACGGACCTATGAGAGCGGCACCACCCGCAGTCGCGGTAGGCAGCCCAGGGACCGGCAGGCCAATCCCTCCTTACGGGTTTAATCCGACTTTCCGGTCCTGCACCAAGGGCCCCCCGCACGCAGAAACCCTTCTCCATACAGGCGTTCACCCGTCATCGCGCTCCACAACGGCGGAAATACGGCTCTCCCACCACCCATCCCGTCATCCGCAGGGGTGAACGACACCACTCCCGAGTTGACGTTGGCCCTGCCACAAGGGCGGTCCCTGCCGGCTTGGTTGGTCCCTGCGAGGCAGCCGTCGACGCACACGCCCGCCTCAACGACCTGGGCGTCGACTACGACAGCAGACCGCCCCGACGATCGCGGCGGCCGCGAGAGCGGCGGCGGACAGGCGGCGGGCGGTCACCGTGCCCTCCCAGCCTAAAAGCACCACCGGCACCAGGCACCCGAGCAGCAGCTGCCCGCCATCACCGACGTCAGGGCACCAGCGCGCTGACCTGCCGTGGTCGGCCTGATGGTCGGGGCTGCGGTCAGGGGGCGTCGCCGGAGTAGTACAGGCGGCAGCTCACGCCCGGGCCCAGTGCGCGCGGCTCGCCGGGGCGCGGGTCGTACAGGGCGCGGCCACCGGGCCACCGCGTCAGCTCGGTAGACAGGGCCACGCCGTCGTCGACTTCCTCGGTCCGCCAGCCGTGGATGTCCAGCAGCAGACCGTCCAGCGGCCCGCCCACCAGTGCGGCGTACGTCTGCCACGGCAGCGGGCCGGGCCGGCCCCGCAGCAGCTGCTCGTCTCCGTTCATCCGGCCAGCCTTCCAGCCGCCACCGACAAGGAGGTACGGGCGGCGCGCCCGGCCTGAGCGGGATGCTGTTGACGAATCCGGGGCTGCGCCCTGCCCCATCGGCCCGCGGATGGAGCAGAGCACAGACAGAACGAGGGGTTACAGGGGGCGAACCATTTCCGCTTGTGGACCCTTCGAGCCCTGGGTGACCTCGAACTCCACCCGCTGGTTCTCTTCCAGGCTTTTGTAGCCATTGGTCTGGATGGCTGCGGATTCCACGTACAGGTCTGCGCCGCCATCATCCTGGCTGATGAAGCCATACCCCTTGTCGAGGTTGAACCACTTCACAACGCCTGTTGCCATCAGTGCCGTCCCTCGTTCGGTGCCACGGTGCGATCTGGACGCCCCGACCGCAGCCCAACCGAGCAGGCTTCGGCACTTGCACCTTTTCCTCCCGCCGCGGCGAAATCCGCCCTCCTACCTGGGGCTCACCCATGGGGATGAACTTCGTCGCGTTACGGCTCCGGTCTACGGGAGCCGTAACGCGCCCAGCAGGCAGGCAATTCGCCACCAGCACCGGGTGGAGGCCGGGCCCGCGGCGCTCACCGTGCCTTCGGCAGCATGGCCAGGGCGAGGCGGTCCTCGCCGTGGCCGACGACCCGCCACACCGGCTGGTCGGGCCCCTGCCCGGTCAGCTGCGCCAGGGTCGTGGTCGCCACGGTGAGCCGGTAATTCACGCCCGAGACGTGGCGGGCGCGCTCATGGAAGACGGCCTCCCTCGTTGCCGGGGCCGCACGGCGCGGGGCCGGGGCGAAGACGAACAGCACCGGCGGGAACGGCCGGTCCAGGGACGGCCCGGCGTAGGTCTCCTGCCAGTGGCTGCGCGGGGCCCGGGCGGCGTTGCCGCGTCCGGACGGCGGCGCGTTGCGGTAGGCGTCGTAGCGCTCCAGCTTGGCGAGAAGGCGGGCGTAGGACATGGTGCGGTCGATCTCCACGAACGCGCTGGAGCCGCCTGCCAGGAGCACCACGCCGTCGGGCACCAGGTTCCCGGCCGGGGTGGGGTGGGCGACTTCCACCTGCCAGTCGGCGTGGTCGGCCACCTCCGCCTGGTGGAAGGCGACGACGGTGTCGACCAGCGCGAGGCCGTGTTCCCGCAGGCCCGTCTTGCTGGCGGCGATGCGCTTCCCGGTGGTCCGGCCGGCCGTCGGCGCGAGTTCACCGGAGGCGGCGGCTTCGGCGAGGCCCGCCGGGGTGCAGTACCAGTAGCTCTGCTGGGCGCGGTGGGTCCGGCCGACCAGAGCGGGGGATTCGGCGAGCAGGTTGCGCAGCGCGCGACGGACGTGGTCGGTGTCCTGCTGGTGGGCCAGCAGCAGCGCCTTGAGCTGGCGGGGTGTGGCCAGGCGCAGCTGAGCGAGGGTGAGCAGGACCTCGCCGCGGATCTCCGCTCCGGCCTTCGCCGCCGCCTTGCGGGCCCGGGACGCTTCTCCAGGTACATCAGTAGTAGGAGAAGAGGAGTTGCAACCGGCCGGGGCGGGTGAATCGGGCGTCTGATCAGCGACAACGGTCAGACGGCGGCTCGGGGCTGCGGGGCTGGGAGCGGGGCTCGCCACAGGGCTCGGAGCGGGGCTCGCCGTCGCAGCGGTGTCCGCCGGGGCCGGCGGAGTGTGCGGGGCGGGTGCGGTGGTCATCGCGTCCTCGGAGTTCTCCGGCCGTACGTGGCCGGATCGGTGACAGGTCCGGCCCGCACGCGAAGTGGTGCGGGCCGGGGCCACCGTGCGAAGCCACCCCTTGTCCGCGACCTGACGATCACCGCCGGTCGGCGTCCGCTTTCACCTGGTTGACCCGATAGACCAACGGGTTTGTCCGTGATCGACGTCACGAGCACCGCCCCGCCCAGCTCTGGAATCTATCCACAGGCAAGTGCCTGCACCGTAGGGCGACCGGCCGGGCGCAACAGGCGCCCGGTGTGCGAACAGTGAGGAAGCGTCATGGAGACGACGACGTCGAAGCTGCCCGAGCTCGCCCCGGAGCAGATCGCGCGGGCCACCGACTACATAGAGCTGGTCTGGCGGCCCCAGGGCAGCGAGCAGGACCAGGCCGCGCTGGCTGAGTTCCACGCCGACGGCCTCGAGCTGGCGCTGCTGATGGGTGAGTTCGGCGCGCTGCTGCTGGCCGACTACATCAGCGTCGTGCCCGATGAGCACACCGACTGCGACGCCGGGCACGTCCTCGGGAACCTGGTGGCCGTCACGAGCCGGTACCTGAGGCGCTGGTGCCACGCGGGCGGCGGGGCACAGGCCGCCTACATCGCGGCAGTGTTCCTGATCGAGTGCATGCAGGATGTCGACCAGGTCCACCAGTTCCTCGTCGACATCCGCGGCAACGTCGGCGCCGGGTACGGGCAGGCCGCGACCTGAGCGGAGCGGAAGCCGGTGCAGCGCCCGGGGAGGGAGATTTCTCCTCCCTCGGGCGCTGTCCCGTTCGGGCGGGATGTCGCACGTAGCGAACCCGGTCAAGGAACGATGCACCAGCCCGGCCCCGGCGATGGACATCGGATACTGCGCGCTCCCCCACTGCGATGTCGTGCAGTCCCGGCCGATGTCGTACATCGAGTGGAGTCCACTGCCCGGGCATCGGGTGCGGTGGCGCCCACCGAGTGGGGTCCACTCCGCACGATGTCGTCCACTCCCGGCCGGTGGCGCGCACCGGCGGTGCGCGCGTCGCCCATCGCCGGTGCGGTGGTGCGCACCCGGTGCGGAGCGGCGGTGCGCACCGCCGGCGCGGCGGCGGGGATGGTGCGCGCACCGTCCGTACCTGGCGCGTATCGCGGCGCGCGGCGCGCGCGGAGTGGCGCGCGATGCCGCCGCCAAGAGGAGTCGGATCGAGCCGAGTTCCTATATCACACAGCCCCTTGTCCGCCGTCCGGCCAAAGTCCCGAATATGCACCTGGGGCCCGCGCACGTGTGGCAGGTCACACGAAATGGGTTCGAGGGCGGGTCCGGCAGGTGCGCACCGCATCCACGGCCGGGCGGTGCGCACCTGCCCAGGCAGGCGATGCGCTCGGTGCGCGCACCGAGGATGTGGTGCGCGCGCCAGAGGCCACCGGGGCGCGCACCCTCACCTCCGTGCGCGCACCAGGAGTGCGGCGGCCGGGGAGTGTGGCGCACCATGATGCGCACCGGTGCGGCGGCGGGAGTGCACGGCATCATCGGTGCGCGCACAATGCCGTGCATCGTCATGCTGGTGCCTGCGATGCAATGGATGCCGGGATGTTCCACTCCCCACCGGCGAGTGCTCACCAGAGTGGAGTCCACTTCCACCCGATGCGCACCACGGTGGACTCCACTCTCCGGCCGCTGCATCGTCGGGCTGCACGCCGGACGCCTGGCGAGGTCCGCCGTGTCCGCTCTGGAAGGGGCGCACCCTCATGCGGACGTTAGGAGTCCTTGGAGACGACCACGCTTTGCGACGCGATCGATCGCAGGTTGAGGCCTCGCATCGCCAGGACCGACGCCAGCCCCCATGCGACCGTGGCGAGGCCGGCTGCTACCTGACGGGCGGACCCCGGCGTGCCCGACCACACCATGAAGACGGTGATGGCACCCCACACGACCCAGGTCGTCCGCGCGCCGAAGCCGCCGAACAGGAAGCTCATCAGCAGCAACGCCGCGCCGCTGGCGACCCACAGCAGATGTAGCGAGGTGACGGGTAGGGGCAGCCCGGCGGAGTGCTCGGTCAGATAGGCGTGGACCGGGTCGTCAATCGTCGCGACGACATCGTTCCAGTGCCAGCCAGCCGGCGTATGCCACGTGCGAGCCGTGTGCGACACAGTGCTGGTCAACACCCCGACTGCGGCGATGCCGACCAGGCTGACCGAGAGCAGGACGACCAGCTTGATCCAGATGACGCTCTCGCTCCAGCCGCCCGTCAGTGAGTCCCCGACTTCCTGGCGCCGCGCCTCAAGCCATTCCGGATCGCTCACGACGACCGGTGACGTCATCCCCAGTGCGGCCGTCGGCGCGCGATGCGTATTGGGCGGAGCCTTGAAGTCCGCGCCCAGTTCCCCAAGAGCCTCCTGCACCAGGAGGACAACGCGCCGGTCGTGACCGAAGACCGCGTACATGGCGCAGGCGGCAGTCGCCGGCAGCAGCGGAAACAGCCACCAAGCGCTCCACTCCACCGAGCATTCCACGCTCAACGCGGCGCCGGTCGCGGCGAGTCCGGCGACCAGACACCGCCCCACCCGTACAGCTATGGCCTGCGAGCTGACCGTAATGGGCCGGGGCATCGGCTCACGGCGGAAGCCGGAGCGGACCGCCGGCCATAGCTGAGCCAGCGGGCTCCACGGATCACTGACGAAGCCGATGCCGACCAGCATCAGCAGGTCGATCATGATCGTCCAGCCGTCCGCTCCGGACCTGGTGGCCGCCAGGTGCAGCGCTGCTGCGGACATCATCGCCAGGCACCCCAAGGCGCGTCCCAGCAGATGGCAGGCGGTCCGCAGTCGATCGATGCTTTGGGCCGCTGACCGACCCGGCTTGACCAAACTCCACTCATCGCTGACCGCGTCCCGCCGCTGCTGGCCGTCGTTAAGGAACCCTTGTGCGGCGCTCAAAGCCTTGTCGAAGTCGGCGCGGAAGAATGCCTCCTGTAGCTCTTCCGGCATCGGCGGCAGCCCGGGCTCTTCGGCCGAGGCGACGGACCGGCGCGACTGGGCGAGTTGCTCCTCCAGTTCGTCACTTCGCTTGCGCAGTCGAGTCAGGAGAACCTCGGTCTCGTCCCGGCTGGTACGGGCCCGGCGCAGCTCCCGCTGCGCCGCATCTAACTGTTCGGTGAGCTGGCCAAGACGTGCCTCGTTCTCCTCGTTCTCCTCGTCGTACTGGTCTTGGAGAGTCGTTACCTGCTGTCGCAAATCGGCGGTGAACCGGCTGAGGCTCAGCACCAGCTGCTGGGTACGACCCCGCTCTTCCATCAGTTCCTGGTTGCGCTCGTGGGCCTGCGCGAGTTGATCGTGGGCTTTGGCGGCCTGGTCCTGGGCGGTGGCCGCGACACTGGCCAAAGCCGTCCCTGATGGATCGGCGTCCGCTGTCGCCCGCGGGGAGGGAAGCTCTGGGGTGGCCTTCGGCCGCTGGGCAGCAACAAACAGGCGTAAGGCTTCCCCCATGCAGACCGGTTGCTGGCGGGGAGGGGTGACGTAGGTGACCAGTTTGTTCACGAAGGCCTGAGGAGGCACGACCTCGCCGTTCAGGAACGAGGAGATGGTGGTCCTTCCGTAGCCGGTCGGCTCCTCCAGGTCCCGCTGCGTCTTGCCCGCCCGTTTCACCAGGCCCCGCAGGTACTTCGCCAGCTCGACGCTCTCGGGCGTCGCGTCCTTGTGAAACCCGCCGTATCCCCGGCCGCCCGACTTCTTCTCTGCCATGACCTCTCCCCGCCACCCGGCTCTCCCCTGCCGTACACCGATGATCAGCGTACGGACAGTCAGAACCTGGCGACAGAGCGCGATTAGAGGTTGTCCGGCCGAAGTCGTATGTCCGGGCCAGTCCGGCCATGTCCGGCCGCCACCTGCGCAAACACGACCGGACAACTGACGGACAACTCCAGCTGGGCAAGTCTCGTTTCAGTGCCGTCCCCCAACCCTGGAGTCGTTCTTCATGCCCCGCTCAGTCGCCCCCGCCCGCACCACGCCGTCCAACCCCCGCCGCACCGGGGCCCGCACCGCAGGGACCGGACAGCTGACGATCCCCACAAAACGATCACGCTGCGGCCGCTCGCGCAGCAGTCTGCCCCGCATGAGCGAACTCGCGATCGACACCGGCGACGGCGGCCGCGTCATCGACCTGAGCCGCGAACGAGACGCCGCCGACCGACTGCCCCGGGGCAAGGCCGGCGGACGCTACCGCTGCTGCTCCTGCGGAGCGAAGCTGATATTCACCGGCCCGGCCACCCCCGGCTCCGGCTTCACACCCCGGTTCCGCCACGACGGCAGCGCCCCCGGCAGCGACCGGTGCGGCGCACCGGCCCCCCACCAGGCCGACGTCCAGGCCGACCTCACCGTCATCCTCGACCTGCGCGACCAGCTGGTGCGCGCCCTGCCCGGCGCGACCATCTGCCTCCAGATCGACCCCCAACTCGCCGGGCAGCGCTGGGAACTGCCCCCCGCCCTCATCGTCCGCCGCGGCGACGACGTGGTCATCATCGAACGGCCGCGCCGCCTGCTGACCACACCCGTCGTCGACACCCGCCTGAAGACCGTGCGCACCCAGCACGGCGAGCGCGCAACGCACTGGTGGTTCTTCGACCGCGACGACGTCCTGCACTACGACGCGGCCGGCACTGTCAAGGTCCGCCCGCACGGCAAGCCGGACACCCACCACAAGGTGCGCCCCACTCCCGTCCAACGGCAGATCATCCAGGCGGGCGCAGCGGTCTGCTGGATCGCCAAGGACACCGTCCTCATCCCCTACGGCGGCCACCCCGGCACCTACCCCGTCCTCGAGGGCGAGGACTGGAGCGGCGAGATGGCGTCCTGGTCGAAGGATTGGAAGATCTCCCACCCTTACCCTGCCGACGGCGCCGCCTGGTGGGGCCTGGTCCCCCAGCAACTGCTCGCCCTCGGACAGCACACCGGATTCCGCCCGGCCCCTGCCTTCCGCCTGATGACCGCTCTGGAGAATGTCCAGCACGGCCGCGAAGCCCACCGCCGACGCCTCGCCCGGGAGCACGCCCAGAGCCAGGAGGACCACCCCGTCACCGCGGCGGCCGACCTACTCCTCCTCGAAGTGCCGGCAGACGACGCAGCGTCGACGGATGACGTACCGCCCCCGCTGGCACCCCCGGTGCCGACGGAGCCGCTGGCCGACACGGCCACGGCGGCCGCCACGCACCCACCGGTCCCGCCGCGCCCCACCCAGCCGCCGTCGACGACATCCCTCCCCCGCATCCGTTCCAAGGGCCGACGGTTCAGCTGGCGACATCTGCTACCGCGGCGCTGGCGGCGCTGACCCAGCGCGGTGTGTCGTGCCCGTACGCGGAAGGGCGCCCGCTCCTGGGGGAGTCGGGCGCCCTTCAACCTGATCTTGTCGTCCTACCGCTCGCCGTCCTGATCCTCTGACGGCGTCGGCGCAGGCGCGCGGACCGCCACGGGTTCGGCCGGTCACCGGAGTACAGCCTCGATCGGCGCCGGACCGGCGGCGGCTTCGGGGACCGGTACAGCGCCGCGACGCGCAGCCTGGACGCGTCGATCAGCTGCGCCAGGTGCTCCAGTTGCTTCGGCGAGAGGTATGGCGGGGCCGGGTCGACCATCGGGGCCTCCGTGCTTCTGTAAGTCGCTCCCCGCACCTTCGCCGGTCCCCGCCGCGTCCAGGACGTGCGCTGCGACCGTCTCCCGACAGGTGACCCGGCGACTTCGCCGGCCGTCCCGCAGGGTGGGGCGCACGCTTCTCCGGCATTGAGGCATGCACAGGGGCGCCCCACGGACGGCTGGTGATGCTGTTGGTTAACCAACAGCATCACGGCTGGTCCGTGGGGCGCCCCGCTGGGTGCGCCGGTCAGCTCTCCAGCATGGCCTGGAGGTCGCTCAGCGACAGCTCGTTCGTGCCGCGGTCCGCCGCACTGCTCTGCGTCCAGGCGACGATCGCCGGGTGCGCATCCTCGTACGGGGTGCCGGCGGGCGTGGTCCCTCCGTTGTTGCGGGCGATCTGGGTGAGGTAGGCGGCCAGGGCGTGCGGGCCGCCGCCGCTGTAGCCGATGTTGTAACCGAGGGCGTGCTTCTGCGGCAGGATCGACAGGTCCCCCTTGTCGGTCCGGGCCCAGAACAGGCCGCGGCCGGTGATGAAGCTGCTGAAGATGTCGTCGGGGCGCAGTTCGAGCGGGGCGTACGTCTTGTAGCTCCACTGGTCCGTGTCGCCGGTGCCCACATGCTTGAAGTGCTCGCCCACGACGGGCAGCCCGAACTGGGGGTCGTAGAAGGCCCGGCGGCAGGTACAGCCCGATCCAGAGATAGCCGCCGGGCTGTTCTGGTCCTCCGTGACGCACGGGTGGAACAGGGACGGGATCTTCGTCGGCTCCACGAGCGTGCAGTGCATCGCGTTCGGCTCGCAGCGCTCCAGCCTGCTCAGCCACTCCTGGAAGTGAGGCGTCACGGTCTGGGACGCCTCGATGTCCAGCTCGGCGTTCAGCGACGACGAAGCGATGCCAAGGCGGGCCTCGGTGTAGAGCACGAAGTGCAGGTAGCCCGTGGTCGGGTCGGTCAGGTTCAGGTCGACTGGTTCGAAGGTCAAGGTTCCTCCCGTGCCGGGTGCCAACGCCCGATTCTCAGTCCGGTCCGACGGGCCTCGCGGGTGAAGTCGTAGATCGGCCACCCGCTGGCCGATCTACATCCCCGTCAGTGGTTGGGGCCCGTTCCCCTGCCCTGATCGGGCTGCGCCGTGTGGTGGTGCTGCTCGTGCTCCTGGCGGCGCGGGTCGGCCGCCGGGATGGCCGGGATGGCCGGGGCGGGGAGCTCCGGGTCTTCGAATGCGCGGCGGCGGGCGTCGGCCGCGCGAGTGATGGCGGCGAACCGTTCGAGATTCTTCGGTGTGCGCATCCACGTCGCCGGGTCGGTCGTGCGGCCCTCCAGGTACTCCTCTGGCATCGCGGCCTGCTGGTGGGCCTGGACGGCGGCGGCCTGCTGCGCCGGAGTGAAGGCGGCGTCCCGGTCCGGGTGGTCGACGGCGTGCGGAGCCGCCTGGTCATGGTTTGGGTCACCGGTGCGCGCGGTGGCCGACGCGGTCGCGGCCGGCCTTCCGTCCCGCGCGGCGGAAAGGATCCGGGCGTCGCGCATCGCGTTCTGCAAGGCGAGGCTGGCGACCCGGGCCCGCTCGTACCGGCTCGACTCCCGGGGCGGCTTGCCCTCGGTCCCGGCGATCCACCACCGGTGCGGCCAGGCGAAATCGGCGGTGTAGGTGAGCTGGTCGGGGGCCGGGGCGCGGCGGCCGGGTTGGGGGACGGTGAGCTGGCGGGAGTGGCGGGTCAGGGCGCGGTTGGCGATGTAGTCGTCCAGGCCGTGTGTGAACCCGCGGCCGCGCAGCGTCTCCAGCAGGTGCCGGCGGGCTTCGGCCAGGACGTGGCGACGGGCGAAGGTACGGCGCACGGTGAAGACGACCGCGGCGACGTCGACGGCGGCGAGCGCAACGTCGACCCGCTCGCCCACCCGGTCCCGGATCACCGCACCGGCCGCGCGGCACCGCTCCAGCAGCCCGTCGACCATCGCCTTGCCGAAGCGCAGGATCGCGGACGCACGCCACCACGCGAGCAGCTGCTCCAGCGGCTTGGGGGTCTTCTTCTCCCGGCGGGTGTCCTGCGCCGCCCACCAGGCGAGTCCGTTGCGGGCGCGTTCGTCGGGCAGCCGCCCGTGCTTCTTCACGTACCGGTCGGTGATGCCCTCCAGGGCCGCGTCGATCTGCTCGCGGCGGGTGGACGACCAGTCGATGAGGTCCTGGTCCACCCCGGCTATCTCCATGACGGGACGCAGGCCCACTGTCACCTCCCGGGGCACGGTCGCCAGCCCGAGCTCCTCACACACCTCGGTGGTCATCGTGAGGGTGTAGAGCGTCCCGGCGGCCACGATGTGCTGGTAGAGGCGGACCGTGTCGAGGGCGTTCCAGGTGCCGTCCGGGCGCTGTGCCCGATTCAGGATCAGGCAGTGGTCATGAAGTAGTGGGAAACCGTCGCGGTTGTCGAAGTGCCTCCACCGGGCGACCACCAGGGCCGATGCCTTCGCGCGCTTCCTACCGGACGCCCACCGGACCTC
The DNA here is from genome assembly GCF_014873495.1 of Streptomyces stelliscabiei. Classification (GTDB taxonomy): domain Bacteria; phylum Actinomycetota; class Actinomycetes; order Streptomycetales; family Streptomycetaceae; genus Streptomyces; species Streptomyces bottropensis. The sequence continues at coordinate 42,705 of NZ_JADBGF010000002.1, forward strand.
CGCGACCTCATCCTCCAGCCAGCCCAGGCTCGCGGCGATGGCCCGCTCGTGCGCCCGCTCGATGACCCGGCGGGTCCTCTTGTCCCCCAGCGCCCACAGCACGATCAGGGACGCCTGCGGGCGGAAGACGAAGTCGAGGGCGAGCAACGGGGTCTGCTTGCGTGCCTCGATCTCCTCGATCGGCTGCCCGAGGACGGTGGCCAGCCGTGCCGTCTCCGGGTCGGCGCCGTCGTCCAGGAGCTCGCGCTCCATGCGGTCGGCGTCCGGGTGCCGACCCATCCCGAACAGGAGCTCCATCTGCCGCTCCGTCACCGTCTCCCCGGCGGTGAGCCCGAGCGCGGACAGACCGCGCCCCATCCACACCCCGGGCGGGAGGCCGGCTTTCTCTTGGGCGCCCTTCATCGGCTGACGGGCCGGACGACGGCCGTCTCCGAAGGCAACCCCACGCACGTAGTACCGCCAGGCATTTCGCCTCTGCACTTTCGCAACACTGATCATGCAGGCAGCGAACACCCGCTCTGACCTGCGAAAAAGCCCGATCCCGTGGGGCGGGAGAGTTCACCGGAACTTCACGGCCGATCCCGCCGGGCGGGCATCTGCGCCGACATGGCGCCCGCCTGGCGAACAGCGTCCGGGGCCATGTAAATGCTGCGCGCCAGCCTTGCTTGTTGGGGTGCTTACCCGGTAAGCACCCCAACCCTCGGTTGTCGTACGACGCCGCCGTCCCGGACCGAAGCGGGCCCGACTCGCCGTGACCCATGCGGCATCAGCTCGTTGAGGTCGCTGGTGCCGCCTGACGCTGCCGCGACGGTGCCCGGCTGAGATTTTTCCGGCCCATGACCGGAGGATTTGTAGGCCCTAGACGCGCCGCGTCATCGCAGCAGAGGGTTCGTGGCTAGCCACTGTCCGCGCAGAGTCATGGGATCGCGCACGAGGACCACGATGGCATCGCACGCACGTAAGAACGCCGCGCGACGGCAGGAAAGTCTCACTGGGGTGAACCGTCGGGCAGCGCTGCAGGACATCCGCAACACTCTCCCGCCCACTCCGCAGGCCCGAACCGCGGCAAGGGTGCCAAGCAGCGAGGCAAACGCGACGGTGGTACCGGGTGAGCTGATCGCTCTCGTCCAGGACTTTGTTCGCTGGGGCCAGCGACATCTGGATGACGCCGTCCGCGCGGCACACCAGCACATCGAAAAGCCGGGGGATTGGCACCGTCTGGTGCTCTACGCCCTCACTGACGCCCTCGCTTACAACTTCCTGCTGGTCGGGGCGCTTGCCGGGTATCTCCAGGAGCAAGGACTGGACGCGGACCTGCTGCGCCGTCATCTGCAGTCTCCTGACCCTGACCGCTACGTCAACCAGGAAGCACTTGATCTGCTGGCCGGGCTGATGGGCAGGCCCGTGCCTGAAGGCCAGCGAGAGCCCACCTGGCAGTTCGTCGGCAGGCAGATCGCTGAGTGCGGCGTGCAGGGGGAAGACCGCCGGCAAACGCGGGAGTGAGAACGGAGTCGTTGCTGTCCCGATGCATCGATGGCCTTTATCGCCTCGCCCGGCGCCACAACTTCCACCAGCACCTGCACGCCGGCTGGGTCCTGGCCCTGGCCCTCACGGTGAGGGGCGGCAGCCGAATTCTTTCGGCTGCCGCCCCTCACTGTTTTGGCGGTTCGGCGTCTGCAGCTTCCCTAGGTGCTTACCGGGTAAGCACCTGTTGATCTTGCTGTCCTCGCGCTGGCCAACCCCGATCCTTAGCTGAGGAGCAGCTCAGCCAGTTCCTCGACCTGCTGGGGGGTGAGGCGTCGCTTCAGGTCTGTGGCCAGGGCCATCAGGTTCTCTTCCGGGGCCGTGCCGTCGGGAGGGCTGGCAGCCTTGCTTTGAGGAGCAATGGCTGTGGATGCCGTAGGAGTGCTTACCGGGTAAGCACTCCTCGGCTTCCGTGCAGACTCGCTCTTCTGCTTCGCTCGCTGCACCAGCGCTTCTTCAGCGGCGCTCTGCTGCTGCTGTTCAGGGAGCTGGCCGACCGTGCGGGCAACCTTCACAGGAAGCGTCTTGTCCTCGAGGGCCTTCTTCAGCTCCGGGGTGAGTTTCAGAAGGGCGAGGCGCTGGGTGACCCAGCCACTGGACTTCCCCAGCGCCCGGGCCACCGCCCGCTGTGAACCATGCACTTCAACGAGCCGCTCAAGTGCCTTGGCCTCGTCGAGCGGTTCCAGGTCTTCGTGCTGGACAGCGGCAGTGAGGGCTGTCTCCAGCAGAGTGTCGGCGTCATGGGCAAGGGCGTCGTCGACGTAGACGGGGACATCGTCCAGGCCCGCGAGCTTGGCGCCGGCGAGGCGGCGGTTGCCGTCGACGACGACAAACTCCGCTGACGTCAGGTCCTCGGCATGGTCGGGGTGTGCTGCCAGGAAGGCTTCGCAGGTGACAACAGTGAGGGGCTGGATGACGCCCTTACTCGCGAGGCTGTCCGCCATCTCTTCTATGGCCGCGAAGGTGACGCGGGGGTTGTAGGGGTTCGGGGTCAGGCTGCCGACGGGGACCCGGGGTGTCTGAGGCGAGCTGTCCCCTGCGGCCGAAGGCGCAGGGGCTTGTCCGGAGAAGGCAGCGAAACTGGCGGCGCGACTGCTCATTGGCTGGGCAACGGCGTCGAACGTGGCGGAGCCTCCGAGGGAGTCGGCCTTGCTCATGTCAGTCTCCTGGCGATCTCACGCATGTGGTGGGCCTGGTCGGATTCGGGGGAGTAAGCGAGCAGTCCTCTCTGGAGCCGGACTGCTTCACGCTGTTCCTTCAAGTCGCCGATGACTGCGAGAACAGGCGGTGTCCCGAGGCTCTTCCACTTGTCCAGCGAAGAGGTCGCGATGTAGCCGCGGCGAGAGTCGTACTTGTTGACTACGAGCCCGAGTTGTTCTACCTCAATGTCGTAGTCGGCGGTGAGGGACACGACTTGGCTGATGAGCATGCCGTATGCCTGCGCGGAGGTGTCCTCGGCTTCGACGGGGATGACCAGGCCAGAGGAGCCCGGCTTTTCAGCGTCGCGGCGCCGGCCGTAGTAGATGGCAGCGTCCATAGCCAGGCCCAGGCTGGGCGGAGAATCGATGACGATGACATCGAAGTCCTCTTCCAGCGGGGCCAGGGCTCGTTCGAGCGCCGCGTGCCGGGGGCCGCGGAACATGGTGAGGCCGGAGTCGAGTAGGAAGGCATCGAACGCTGCAGGCAGGATGCGCAGTCGGTCGCCGAAGCGTGCTTCGTCTATGGCGACGGTGAGATCGATCAGGGGAGTGCGCACCTGCTCCCTGTTGAGCATGTGCGTGATCAGACTTTCCCCGCCGGCTGGGATGGCTTTAAGGCCAAGCTGGTGGGAGAGGTGCCCTTGGGGGTCGTAGTCGACCATGAGGACACGGAGTCCCAGCCGGGCTGCCCACCGGGCGAGGTCTTGCGGGCTGCTGGTCTTATCTGTCCACTGCTTGGGGTCTTCCGCCAGCGCCTGGGCGAGGCCGGCTGTGACGGCGGTCTTGCCTACGCCGCCCTTCTGGTTACAGACGACGATGCGCCGCGTTGGCGTGCTCTCACCGACGGCCGGGTTCTGCTCAAGCCAGAGAGCAACCGCCTGGGCAAGGCCCTGAATGTAGGAAACACCGCGGGTTGCGCAGTCCCGTTTGAACGCGTCGTAGAGACCTTCGGGTAGCCACGTGCCGAATGACTCGGCTCCTGCCGTATCGACTGTGGGGAGCGGCCCCGGGTGGACACGCCATGCCTGGATGCCGTCTGTGACGGCGTCCTGCACGTCCGTACTGAGCTGCGCTGCCCGGACTTTGAGGGTTTGTCGGAGAGATGCGGGCAGCTTCGATACAAGCTTCTCCCGCTCACCTCCCGATGTCGGAGATGCCATGCGCGGCAGCATACTGCCACGCATGATTGGAAGCGGGCAGACGAGACGCACATTTCACTCGTCTTGGCGTTAGTTCCTGCTTGTTGGGGTGCTTACCCGGTAAGCACCCCAACCCTCGGTTGTCGTACGACGCCGCCGTCCCGGACCGAAGCGGGCCCGACTCGCCGTACGGGCCCCGAAACGCAAAACGGCCCGTACCCCCGCCGCAGTGCTTCGCGGGGGAGTACGGGCCGTGGCGTGCCACTCGTACAGGTCAGGCTGCCCAGGTCGCCGGCGCGACTTCGTCAGGGTTGGGGATGCCAGCTGCGGTCACCGGGGCGGCCGGATGCCGCATGGCGGTGATCGGGACGGCGCCGGGCCCGGTGTCGGCTGCCCAGACCATCCGCCAGGTGTCGTCCCATTCGCAGCCACAGCCATGGTCCGGGTGGTTGTGCCGTAAGAAGACGCCTTGGGTGTGGACTGCGCGCGGGATACGGGGGATGAGCGCCGAGGGGTCGTCGCCCGGGTAGAGGTGCAGGGTCCGCCAGCTGTGGACCCTGTCCATGTACGCGGCGGCGGCCTCGATGATGTCCGTCCACCGCTGGTGGCCGAGGACGATGAACCTGTCCGGGTGCGGCCGGTCGTCGTTCGGGGCTCCGATGCCAGCGACGTACAGCCCGCCGTAGATGACAAACCCGTTGTCGGCCGCGTCCTGGCCCTGGGGGGTCCAGATCGCTTCGGCGGGGACGGTCGTGCCGTCGTCGGCCTCGCTGGTCTCGATCTCGTACAGGGCCGTGGTCATGCCGACACCTCTCGGGCGATGGCGGCCGCCAGGAGCACGGTGGCGTCCGTCTCGTACGGGTTGTCGTAGCTCTCGTGGTCGCTGACGTCGAACGGCGCGGCCTTCGCGGTGACCGTGAATCCGGGGACGATGGTGGCCGCCTTGCCCGCCAGCTCGGTGTTGAGGCGGTCGGCGTCGCGGGAAGCGAGCCAGGTCTGGAAGTAGGGGCCGATACGGAGCAGCGTGTAGCCGGTGCCGTCGCTGCGGCGTGCTTCGACGTGGACGCCGTAGTTCGCCGGGGCCATGCCGACGTCGTCGGGGAGGTCCCGGCCCGCCGCGGCGTGGGTGAGCGGCTCGTAGGCCGGATTCCACGCACCGAGGATCGTGGTCGTCTCGCAGCGCAGCCACCCCAGTTTCCGGTAGCGGGCGCCGTAGGGCGCGTACGAGCCGCCGGGGTGTTGCAGGGCGACGGCGATGATGTCGGGTCCGTGGTCGTCACCCGGGCGCGGGTGAGCGCGCTCTACGAACGGGCCGACCCGGACGGCGAGGTCCTGGCATTGGCCGGGGGTCCAGGGCTGCGGGTCGCGCAGGGCGGCGAGCAGTGCGCGGAACTGGTCGACGGCGGCCCTGTCCTCGGGGCTGAGGGCGCCGGGCGCGTGGCCGCAGCGGCGGAAGAGACGCTTCATCGGGCGGCCTCCTGCGTGGAGCTGGGGTGGGCGGTGCCGTTAGCGGGCGTCTTGAGCACGCGCGGCAGATGGACGTGGAGGTGTTCGACGTCGACCCGGCGGCCGCGGGCGCGGAGTTCGCGTGCAAGCAGCTCGGTGATGCCGGCTGCCCTGTGCTTGCCGCCTGCGCACCCGATGGCGATGCGGCGGGGGCCGGCGGGGAGGTCGGCGTAGTCCGCGAGGTTGGCGAGCAGCTCACGGGCGCCGGGGGTGTTCAGGACGACGTCCTGGACGCGGGGGTGGAGGCCGTCCAGGTCGAGGATGTCGCGGGCGGCGGCAGGGTCACGGAACCGGTCGCGGACGTCCTCGATCCGGTCGGCGGCGGGCGGGACGGGCTGGCCGTCCGGGCCGGTGGGCAGGTGCAGGTAGCCGAACGAGATCAGGCGGATCGTGTGGCGCACGAAGGGACCTCCGGAGTGCTGGTGAAGGACAGGAACGACGGGAGCGCCGCGCCCGGCCGGGAAGGTCGGGCGCGGCGCTCGGTGGTGTCGGGTGCTACTGGGTGGGTGCGTTGGTGACCACGAGGAACTGGTCGCTGGGCAGGTCCATCACGACCTGGGCGTCCGTTCCCTGGGCGCGCTGGGTGGCGGCGTACTCTTCCGCCGGCCACGAGCCGCGGGGGCTTCCGGCGGGGAACCGTTCCAGGATGGTGCGGGACTGCTCGCTGGTCGTGGCCATCAGGCGTCACCGCCGTTCACGCGCTCGTGGATGTCGATCAGGGTGGCGATGGCGTCGGGGTTGTCGGCCAGGCCGACCCACTGCCCGAGGGCGGTGAAGACGGGCACGGCGTCGGTGTCGGCGTCGAACACCACGACGTAGTCGCCGTACCTGTCGAGGACCATCTCTTGCAGCGCCCGCGCCGGTGCGGTGGCCAGGACTTCCAAGGCGTCGACGGTGAGCCGTGCAGGATCCGCCGGGCTGGCGGGCTGAGTGAGGAATCCCGCGACGTGCAGCAGGTCGCCGGGCTGTATCTCGGTGAGCAGCGCGTTCGCGATGCGGGGCTCTTCGGTCGTGCAGGAGAACACCGTGTCGTCCGCGGGGTCGTCGGTGGGTGAAGTGATCAGCTCGAACTGGGCGGTTCCTGGCCGGGTGCCGGGGGAGGGGACGGCGTAGAGGAACCCGTCGACCGTGAGGGGCTTGGTGTCCATCAGCTCGCCTCCACCAGGTTGGTGGCGCGGTGGGCGGCGTCGTACGCGTCCATGACGGCCTTGGCCGGATTGCCCTTGTCGGCGACCTGGTGGCCGTTGGCGCGCGCCCACGTTCGGATCGCGGCCAGTTGCTCCTTGCTGCGCTTGGTGCTGGCCGCCGGTGCGGGGGTGACGACGGTGGGGGCCGTGGGGCGGCCGCCGGCCTTCACCGCGCGCAGTGTCTCCTGTGCCTGCTCCAGCTCCGCCTTGAGCTTGGCGACGCGCTCTTCGGCCTCGCGCTGAGCGTCGTCGGTCTCGCGACGTGCGGTCAGCTCGTAGAGGTCACTGCGGATCCGGGCGGCCTTGTTACGGATCACGGCGGCCGGGTGGTTCTTCGCCCATGAGAGCAGGGCCTCGATCCCGTCGCTGTCCACCGGAGTGTCGGTGGAGAGGGCGGCCGCCTGTGTGGCGTCGGTGTCCTGGGTGGGGGCGTCCTGGTCGGTGTGCTGGAGGGCTTCGGCCAGTTCGCTCTCCGACAGTCCGAGGGTCTCGCGGACGTGGTCGGGGCTGTCGCCGTTCTTCAGCATGGAGGCGGCGGTGGCGGTGTAGGCGGTGGCGGGCATTGGGTCTCCGGTCGTCGGGGTGTCGGGGGTGGTGAGGTGTGGGAGCAGGCGTACGAGGTCGTCTTCGGCGCAGGGCAGTCCGAGCGCTCCCAGGAGGTCGGCGAGGTCGTCCTTGTCGCGGGCGTGGTGGGCGACCACCAGGGAGGCGGCGGTGCTCTGGCTGCTGCCGATCGGGGTGAGTTCGAGGGCCTCGGCTTCGAGGGCCTCTTTCATGTCGGTGAACATGACCGGGTCCTCCTACGCGGCGGTGGTGCGGGGCTTGCGCTGCGCGAGGTCCAGGAGCTCGCGGTTGCGCTTCTTCTGGGCGTCGGTGAGCGGCCGAGCCTGCGCGCCGTGGCGGTGCCAGAGCGGGGACGCGGGCGGCTCGGGGTAGGCGAGGGCGTGGTCGACGTCGCGTTGGGTGCTGCTCATGGAAGTCCTCCAGGTGGAGGTCAGGAGTGGTCGCCTTGGCCCTTGGACTTGGGCTTCGGCGTGAGGTCGGAGGCGAACCGCCCGAGGCGGGCCTCAACGGGGTTGGCGGCGATCCACTTCTCAGCACAGGCCTTGTGCACGGGCTCGCCGGAGTGGGAGCGCATGGGCGTGGGCTGGCCACACAGCGTGCAGGGAAGGTCCTGCCAGTGGTCGAAGTGCTGGCTGTCGCGCCAGACGAGAAGAGCGCCGGGAGCCGGGATCAGGCCTGGCTCGAACGGCGGCTTCTCCTTCTTGCGTCCCGTGCGGGTCACGGCCGGAAGTCGGGCAGCTGCTGGAACACCTGCGTCACCAGGTCCGGCTTCGGCTTCCAGGCCGGGAGCGCGCCCGTGGCGTTCACGGGCAGGGCGAGCTCCTGGACGTCGTCGAAGACCAGGTGGTGTCCGCCGCGCTGCGCCCAGGGGCTGGTGCACTTCTCGGGCCCCTGGTCGGGGTGGCAGCCGGTGAGGCGGGCGACGCCGATGACCGCACCGAGGGGCAGTTCGCGGCCTCGGATCGCGGTGGCGACCAGCGGGTCATGCAGGGCGGGTTGCTCCAGCTTCAGCCCGGCGTGGATCAGCATCCAGCCCTGCCACGGCCAGTTCACGGGCCTGTTTTCCGGGTTCTTCCCGGCGAGGATGCAGGTGGCCCAGGGCTGGCGGATCGTGATGCCGCGGATCCAGTCGCCTTCGGGCAGGGTGAGCAGGCTCATGCGGCTCGCCCCCATACCGCGGTGCCCGGTCGGCCAGCGCGGCGGCCGTTGATTGACGGCACCGTGGCGTGCTGCTCGGTGGCGAGGGTCGCGCGGCCGGAGTGCTTGCCGTCGTAGAGGGCGGCGTCAGCGGCCCGCTGTAGAACGGTCAGGTCGCGGGAGGCGATCACGTCCGGGGTCGCGGCGCCGACCGAGGCGGCGACGTCGACGGTGCGGCCGTCGTCCAGGACGACCGGGGTGCGCAGCATGCTCACCAGCTGCTGAAGGCGGTGTGCGCGCTGGTCGGCGGTCACCTCCAGGACCACGGCGAACTCATCGCCCCCGAGGCGGCCGATGGCGGCGTGCGGGCCTGCCCATGCGGTGAGCCGGGCGCCGAACGCGGCGAGGACGGCGTCGCCGGCCGCGTGTCCGAGGCCGTCGTTGATGTCCTTGAAGTGGTCGGCGTCGATCATGACGACGGCCGTGTTGTCGCCGTGGCGGGCCAGGATCCGGCGGGCGCGGGCGGTGTAGGCGTCGCGGCGCAGGAGCCCGGTCAGCGGGTCACGGCGGGTGGCGGCGAGCTGCTTGTGCAGCGCGATGGCGTGCACGGCCCAGCCGGTCAACGGCAGTGCGGCGGTGGTCAGAAGGAGGGTGCGCGGGCCGATCCGGCCCTGAACGCGCAGGACGGAGTCCATACTGAGGATCTCCCTCTCGTCTCGTACGGGTTGGGTGGGCCCGGGACGGCCGGCGTGGTTACCAGGCCGATGACGGCCGTCCCGGGGCGTAGCTACAGGTCGAAGTCGCTGACGCGGAGCCAGCTGTACGGGTCGTCCCAGCGGCCGGCCATCGCGGAGAGCCAGTCGGGCTCCCATCCAGGCCGGTAGCCGCTCGCGCCCCAGCCGTCCGGCCGTTTGCCGGGGATCTCGAGTCCGGCCTCCTTCGCGGCGCGGGCCGCGTCGTAGACCTCGTGCGCGATCCGTACGGCAGCGCTGCGGCTGTCGGCCGGGCCGGTGAAGACGTGGACACCGCGCAGACCGGCGGCGGTGTTCCTGATCGGGACGTCGACCTCGAAATAGGGCAGGGTCACGTCCATCTCCTCTCGTTGCACTTGGTGGTGAGGGACCACCGCGACCGCCCCGACCTCCGTCGATCGGGAGGCCGGGGCGGCACGGAGCGTCCGTCACGCCGGTGAGGGCGGGTCAGAACTCCAGGTGGATCGTGATCGGGCGCCGGGGGTCACCGGCGTTGGTGTGGACGGTGCTGCGGTGCGCGGCGAGGCCAGCGGACCCGCCCTGGATCGGGAGGTAGCAGTCGCGGCAGCCGTGCCACCACTCAGCCCCGGCCGGGAGTTCGGCCGGGGTGAGCGGGTGCAGGTGCGGGCCGTCGGCGGCACGGCTCATGCGCGGACCGCGTCCGCGAACTGCGCCTCGAGGTCCGCACGGCCCTCGGGGTCGTCGTCCTGGTCGTCGTCGACGCCGTCACCGTGGACGGTGCAGACGAGGTCCGGGTCGCTGTCCATGGCGCCGGTCAGCGCCTTGTGCAGGTCGGTGACCGAGTAGACCGGCGCCCACGCCTGCCCGGAGCACTCCGGGTCGACGGGGCAGGGCAGCAGGACATCGAAGCCGTAGTCGCCCTCGCCGTCGGCGTCGGCACGGAACGCCAGGATGATGTGCTGCTCCCCGAGGCGGATCTCCGCGACGCGGTCCCGGCCGGTCACCAGGTCCGAGCCCGGCCGCCACGTCCACAGCGGCAGGATCTCCGCGCCGAAGAAGCGGCGGACCAGGAGCAGGTCGCCCAAGCCCTCGCTTCCATCACGCCCGAGGTCGGCCTCCCGGGCGGCCGACAGCCGCGCGAGGAACGGCTCCAGGCGGTGGAGGTTGCCGGCGAAGACGATGGTGTTGAACCCTTCGGCGGCCAGCTGCTGGTGCGAGTACGTCATCGCCTGGTGCTGGGCACGGACGACGTCCTCGGGCACGCGCCGGTTGTCCGGCCGCGGGCCCTGCCGCTGAAGGCACACGTTCAGCGGAGTGGCGACGACGACCGCGACGGTCGGCATGCCGTGCCGCTTGGCGGCCATCACCAGCTCCACCCTCACGCCCTGCTCGCAATTGGTCGCGTCGATGACCGTGTTGAGCCTGCGGGCCATCCGGCGCTCCAGGATCAGCTTGAGGACGTCGGCGGCATCGCCCGTGACGTCCTGCCGACCGGGGTCGCCTTCCCTGTTGGATCGGCGTGTTGAAGCGGATCGAGCAGGGGTGGATGCGTGCCGGGTTGGCGTACGTTCTGGGTGCCCGAGGATCGTCGGGTGGCGGGGGATCGGGTGTCGGTTCTGGCCGGGTGGAAGGACCTGGCCGTTCGTGAGGATCGTGTTGGGATTCATCCTGGGGATCCGATTCTTCTTTCTCCGGACTTCCGGATCGACGAGGTGCTGACCTGGTACTTGTGCCGGTCGTCGTTCGCCCGCCTCGCGCCGGAGACGAAGCGCAATTACACGGACGACTACTGCTTGTTCTTCGATTTCCTGTGGGGTCGCGGCAGGTGGTGGAGCGAGGCCTCAGCGGACGACCTGTGGGACTTCGAGGACTGGCGCACCCGGTCCCCGCGGAACCCGTGGAAGATCGGCGGGGCACGGTGGAACCGGGGTCTGGCCGCGCTTGCGCGGCTGTATGAGTGGGCAGTGCAGCGCGAGTACATGCTGGTGAACCCGGTGCTGATGCGGTCGGTTGTCGGCCGGAACGGTGAGCCGGTCCTGGTGCCGCGGGCTCGGGCGAAGAACGCTCGGACCAGCGAGGTGCGCTGGCTGACGCCGCGGGCTTTCCGCCGCTGGGTGGATGTGGGCTTGCGCGGGTGCGACGCCGACGGGCTGGCGGCCGCCGGGTGGGCAGGTCGGCTGGCCGACCGCAATGCCGCCTTCGCCAACCTGCTGTTCTCCTCCGGTATGCGGCTGGCGGAGGGGGCCTCGCTGCTGACGGTGGAAGTGCCGCATCTTCAGCTGGAGGGCGGTCGCTACTACGCGGGGCGTCTGGCCCGTGCGGTGACCAAGTCGAAGCGGGCGCGCACGTTCTATGCCTCCTCTGTGGTGGTGGGAGAGATCGAGGGGTACGTGGAGTCCTCGCGCGCCCGGGTGGTGCGGCGCGCGCAGGCGATGGGGCGATACGACGACCTGCCGATGCGGCTCGTGACCCACCAGAGCGGCCGGCACCGGCGCCTGCTGCACTGGCGTGACCGGAACGGCATGGTGGGACGGATACCGCTGACGGAGGCGACCGTCGACGAGCGGATGAGCTTGTTCACCGAGGGCCCGGATGGTCCGGAGCCGTTGTGGCTGTGGCTGAACGAGTCCGGGCTGCCGTTGCGTCCGGCGTCGTGGGAGGGCGTCTTCCGGTCGGCGAACGAGCGGTGCGAGACGGTGCTGTCGCCCGTGCTGAGCCAGCCGCCGTTTTGCACCCCGCACATGGCGCGGCACAGCTTCGCGCTGGTGATGCTCGTGGTCCTCAACCACGTCATGGACCGGCGCATGGGCCTGACGCCGGAGGAGCGGCGGGACTTCCGTCTGCTCTACGGCGATCCGTGGCGGATGGTGCAGGATCTACTCGGCCACGCCCAACTGGAGACCACTAAGCACATCTACCTCGCGCCGGTCGCGGACCTCCAGCTGCGCTCGCTGCTGGCCGACTACGTGCCGGCGGGCGGCCCGGTCTCGGAGGAGGAACTGGCCACGCTGTTCACGCGGCTGGCCCGGGAGAGCGAGGGCATCCAGGACCTGGACGAGCAGTTGGTGACGCAGTGAGCCGCCGCGGCCGCGCGGCCGCCCTGCCCGAAAGACCACATCAGCGGCCGACGGTCCTCGAGGAGGACGGCCTGATGGTGAGGCACCGGGATGCGCAGGGGAGGCAGCGCAGCTACGACTTCGGCTCGTTCCCCGTCCCGGAGCCGTTCCAGCGGTCGCTGGCAGCGCTGTTCGCCGCGAAGTGCGCCCCGGGCGGCGGCTGGGACAGCGTCGAGTCCAGCGAGGCGAGCTGGTACGTCGTGCGCCCGTTCGCGGAGTTCGTCAGCGAGCTGAACGAGGTGCCCGTGGACGTGGACCGGCTGACGACCGGGCACTGGCAGGCGTACCGTCTGAGCCTGCCGCCGTCCTCGACCGGGTACACCAAATACTCCACCGTGTCCGCACTGCTGCAACTGGATGCCCGGCTGACACAGCAGGTGCGGGAGGCCATGGCCCAGCGGTTCGCCTGGACATCGGGCCGCGAACAGGCCTACTCCCCGGAGGCGTTCGATCAGATCCGACTGGCGGCGCGGCGGACGTTCCGTGCGGCGCTGCTGCGGATCAGGGAGAACACCGCCCACCTGGCCGCCTGGCGCGGGAACGCCTTCGTCCAGGGCGGCCGGGAGTGGCTGCTCGGGGAGGCCTTGGACGTGCTGGCCCGCACCGGGGATGTCCCGGTCTACGAGAACCCCCGTACGGTCCGCAAGCGCTACCGCGCCGCCCTGGTCGGCGGCAGCGCGGAGTACACCTGGGGGCGACTCCACCTCAGCCGCAAGGAGGCGGCCGCGCTGGCCGTGCTCATCGTCGCGGAGCTTGGGCTCAACGCCACGACGGTCTCCGAGATGCCCGTGCCGGAGACGCTGCCGGGCACGGCGGAGGCCGGCGTGCCGGTCTACCGCCTGGGGCTGGAGAAGCGGCGCCGGGCGGGGCACCGCGGCCGGTTCGAGAGCCGCAACCTCACCGACTCGGGCGCCGATTCCTCCGGGCGCATCATCACCGAGGCACTGGAGGCGACCGCAGTCGCCCGCCTGCTCCTGGGCCAGCTGGACGGGGACGTCGACCGGCTGCTGATCTGGCGCCAGACCACCCCGCACGACGGGCAGGGGTATCCCAAGGCTGTGCGGGTCGGCCCGTTCGGGTTCGGGGTGGACGAGACGGGCGGAGCGGCGTGGGCGCGCTCGGTGGGCCTGTCCGGTTCCCCTCTGCGGCGGCTGCGTAAGACGGTGAACGTGCTGCACCGGCGCGAGCCGGGACAGAACACGCAGGACACTCACGACCGTGTCTACGTCGTCGGTGAGCCGCAGGCCCAGCAGGCCGCCGTGCCGGTCTTCGCCGACGGCGCGCTGGAGGCGCTGGATGCCGCCCGCCGCACCGTCTTCACCGCCCGCCTTGCCGACCAGCCAGCGCCCGAGGATCGCGAGACGGCGACCGCGGGCTGCGCGGACTTCGAGCACAGCCCGTTCAGCCCGGCAGGTCAGGGCTGCGGCGCGTCGTTTCTGTTGTGCACGGCCTGCCCGAACGCCCGGGTCACGCCCGCCCACCTCCCGCGCCTGGCCCACCTTTTGAAGGCGCTCGACAACCTGCGCGGCGTCGTGGAGCCAGCCGTGTGGGACGCGGACTGGGCCGATGCCCATGCCCGGCTGACCGACCTGCGCGGCCGACTCGGGGCTCCCGTCTGGCAGGCCGCGCTGGACGCGGTCACCGACACCGACCACACGATCATCGACCAGCTCCTGATGGGGGACTTCGACAATTGAGTGCTCTGCCCGCCGAACTGCCGGCGCTTCCAGCCTGGGACACATTGGTGGTCGCACCGTCGCTGGTCCTGGCCCCCGGCCCCGTCCCGGTCTCGATCTACGCCGACGAGATCTGGTCGCTCGCCCAGCTGGTCGCCAACCCCAGCGCCTCCCGGCCTCATCTGGACTGGGCACGCTTCCCCGCGCCGTTGCGGCCGCAGGTGCAGCTGGCGGCCTGGACGATGATCAACACGCCGTTGCCGACGAGTGTGCTGGTCGGGCATCCGACCTGGCACTCCCGCCTGGGCCCGCACGGGATCTATGACACCGTGCTGCGCTGGCAGCGGTTCACCATCTGGCTGCACCACCAGGGCCTTGACGGCCTCAGCCAGGTCACCGACGAGGTTCTCGCCGCTTGGGCCGACCACGCGGCCCGGCAGCGGGGGGCCCGCCGCGGCAATGTCACCAAGGACCTGGTGGCGCTGACCCGGTTGTGGGCCTTCGACGCGGCCAGCCCGGCCCCGGCCGGGATGCCGATGCCGCCGTGGAACCGCCTGGGCGTCGACGACTTCCTCCCCGCCCAGGCGACGGCCGGACGGGGCGAGAACACTACCGAGCCGATCTCTGCGGCCACGATGGGGCCGCTGCTGATCTGGGCGCTGCGTATGGTCGACGACTTCGCCGACGACATCCTGGCCGCCTGGGCCGAGAGCCGACGACTTGCCGACATCGCCGCGCACACCGAGTGCAGCCCCGCCTCCAAGGCACGCCTGAAGCGCTACCTGCAGGACCGCATCGACCGCGGCCAGCCGGTGCCCTCCAGACCCAACGCCGGCTACGCCCATGCCCTGGCCAACATCTACATCGCCGGGCAGGTCGGTTGCCCGTCCACGCAGATCAACGGCCTGCTGGTCACCGAGCCGTGGAAGCATCTGCTCGAGTACGTGCGCAACAACCCGGGCCCCTGCCCCCTGGCCACCCCGGTCACCGGCCTCGTGGACGGAACACCGTGGACGGCGTTCATCGACTTCACCGAGACCCGCGAGCTCATGCGGCATCTGGGCACGGCGTGTTTCATCGTCCTGGCCTACCTGACCGGGATGCGCCCGGCGGAGGTGCTGGGTCTTGAGACGGGGTGCTGTCCCGACCCGGCCTCGGGTCGCCATCTGATCTACGGGAGGGTGTTCAAGAACGCCGCCGACAAGGACGGCAACCACCACTCCGCCGGACACTTGCGCGAGGTCCCCTGGGTGGCGATCCCACCGGTGGTCACGGCGATCCGCGTGCTGGAGAGACTCGTCCCCGACGGCGGGCTGCTGTTCGACGCGGCCGCGCACACCTTCCACAACACGCCCACCGTCCCGGCGGCCTCCATCCGGCAGAACGGGCTGCGAGGGCGCATCGAGGCCTTCGCCACCTGGGCCTCCCGTCTGGCCCGGCGCCTGGGTCGCGACCACGAGATCGTCCCCGACGACCGGCACGGCGCGATCGGACTGGCCCGCTTCCGCCGCACCCTGGCCTGGCACATCGCGCGCCGCCCGGGCGGGTTGGTGGCGCTGGCCATTCAGTACGGGCACATGCGTACCGCGATGAGCGCCGGATACGCCGCCCGCGGCCGCGACGGCATCCACGAACTGCTCGACATCGAGACCGCCCGGGCCACCGCCGACACGCTCACCACCCTGAACGACGACCTCACCCACGGGGTCGGCATCTCCGGGCCCGCCGCGCGGCGGGCCATCCACGCGGCAGCGCAGGCCCCGACCTTCGCCGGGTCGATCCGCACCCACCGCCAGGCCCGCGACATCCTGGGCAACCCCGCCCTGACGGTCTACGACAACCCCCGCTCCTTCCTGATGTGCGTCTACAACCGGGACCGAGCGCTGTGTCACCGACTGGACGTCACCGACGCCCCGCGGCTGGACCGCTGCCAGCCGTCATGCGCGAACGTCGCACGCACCGACCAGCACGCCGCCCAGCTCCTCCAGCACGCCCAAATCCTGGAGAAACAGGCCGCCTCTGAGGCGTTGCCCGGCCCGCTCGCCGAACGGCTGGCCCGGCGCGCCGACCAGTTGCGGGAGCTGGCCGACCGCCACGAGCACGACCGCATCCACCCCCAGGAGCCGACCTCATGAGCCCAGCCCCCGATGAGCGCGACCGCATCCGCGCCGCGATGGACCGCATCCTGGACAGCGCACCCGAGCACTCCAACGGGGCGCTGACGATCGTCGCCCTGGCCACCGAGGCCGGCGTCCCACGCAACGCACTCACCCAGCGGCACACCGACCTGAAGAACGAGTTCTACGACAAGGTCCGCGCCCGCGGGGGCACCCCGGACAGCGAGCAGCGGCTGCGAAAGCAGCTCCGCAAGCTCAAGGAACTTCGGGCTGCCGACGCAGAGGAGATCGCCCGCCTGAAGGCCGACGTCGAAGGCCTCGTCGGCGCGCTGCACCAGGCCACGACCGAGAACCAGTTCCTCCGCCACGAACTGGCGGAGCGCACCTCTGTGGTCAGGGCACTGCCCGTGCAGCTCCGGCGCCCTACGGCACCAGCCGGGCCCGGCCACCGGGGTGGCGCAGGGGAGTGGAAGCGATCAGTGGCTGCGGGGCGCGTACATGATCACAGCCATGCCCGCGAGGCAGACCAAGGCGCCGATGACATCGAAGCGGTCGGGGCGGTAACCGTCGGCGGTCATGCCCCAGGCGATCGACCCGGCGACGAAGATGCCGCCGTACGCGGCGAGGATCCGACCGAAGGTGTCGTCGCTCTGGAAGGTGGCGACGACACCGTAGAGCCCGAGGGCGATCACTCCGGCGCCGATCCAGATCCAGCCTTTGTGCTCGCGGATGCCCTGCCACACCAGCCAGGCCCCGCCGATCTCGAACAGGGCGGCGACAACGAACAGGGCAACTGAACGAGCGACGGTCATACCGGCTGACCCTACCGACGGACTGTGTCGGTGATCTTCAGCGGGTCCTTGGACGTCTGGCAGCCGCATCCACCCTCACCTGTGGTCTTCGGCGCGCAGGAGCAAGAGCGGCGGCGCTGGCCCAACCACCAGGTTCCACCGGCGAGCACGGCCAGCACGACGGCGAGGGCATCAAAAAATCTGGGGGTGGAACTCCATCGAGACGAGCTCCACGTCGCCACGATGACGCGCTCGGTCATGGTGGATCGGTGTGTGCGAGCCGCTCAGCGGCAGACCTGTTCCGCCCTGCCGGGCGGCGACGGTCTCGGCCGCGATGGACAGGGCCGTCTCCTCGGGCGTGCGGGCGCCGAGATCGAGGCCGATCGGCGAGTGCAGTCTGGCCAGTTCGGCTTCGGTGAGGCCCTTCTCGCGGAGTCTGCGGTCGCGGTCCTCGTGGGTGCGGCGCGAGCCCATCGCGCCGACGTAGGCGGCCGGCAGCCGCAGGGCCGCTTCCAGCAGGGGCACGTCGAACTTGGCGTCGTGGGTGAGCACACACACCACCGTGCGGTCGTCGGTGTCCGTTCGGCGCAGGTAGCGGTGCGGCCAGTCGACCACGATGTCGTCGGCCTCGGGAAAGCGTGATCGGGTGGCGAAGACGGGTCGGGCGTCGCACACCGTCACGTGGTAACCGAGGAACTTGCCCATGCGCACCAGCGCGACGGCGAAGTCGATGGCGCCGAAGACGAGCATGCGGGGCGGCGGCACGCTCGACTCGACGAACAGGGTCAGGCCGGGCTCGCAGTGGGTTCCGTCCTGCGCGATGTCGAAGGTGCCCGTGCGGCCGGCGTTCAGCAGGGAGCGGGTTTCGTCGGCGGCGGCGCGGTCCAGGTCCGGGTGTCCGCCGAGTTCGCCTTCGTACGATCCGTCGGGGTGAACCGCCAGCGCCCGGCCGAGGAGTTGTGCCGGGCCTTTCACCACGCGGGCGAGTGCCGCCGCCTCGCCCCGGGCGGCGGCCGACAGCGCCATCTGGAACACCTTCCGGTCCGGTCCGTCGGCGGGCACCGGCGTGACCAGGATGTCCAGGACACCGCCGCAGGTGAGTCCGACGGCGAAGGCGTCCTCGTCGCTGTAACCGAACCGCTCGCGCACCGCCTCGCCGTCCTGGAGTGCCTGGGCGCACAGGTCGTAGACAGCGCCTTCCACACAGCCGCCGGAGACCGATCCGATGGCCGTTCCGTCGGTGTCGACGGCGAGCGCGGCGCCCGGCCCGCGCGGCGCGCTGCCGCTGACGGCCACGACCGTGGCGACGGCGAAGTCCCGGCCTTCCCCGAGCCACCGGTTCAACTCATCGGCGATGTCCAGCATGGTGACTTCTTTCTCGTCAGCATCCGATTGCGTGGGGTGGTGGGCGACGGCGGACACCCAGGTGTCGTCCTCAGTCGCTCCCTGGGTCTCACGGCATCGAGAACGTCGGTTCTGTGAGGACTTCGGCGATGTCGATTCCGATCGAAGGGGGGTCCCGCCGATCCGCAGTGAGACGGCGCGGGCCGTCGTCGCGCACGCGGCGCCCCAAAGGCCGTGCGCGTCGACGGCCCACAACTGCCGCCGCCTCACTGCCTCTATGTCAGAGCAGCTTGTCCAGGGTGATCGGCAGGTCCCGCACTCGCTTGCCGGTCGCGTGATGCACGGCGTTCGCCACGGCCGCACCGACACCCGCGGTGGACACCTCGCCGGCGCCGAGAATGCCGAGCGGCATCTTGGGGTCCGGGTCGTCCAGGAAGGACACGTCGATCGGCGGGATGTCGGCGTGCACCGGGACGTGGTACTCGGCCAGGCTGGGGTTCATGATCCGTCCGGTGCGCGGGTCGACGAGGGTCTCCTCCGCCATGGCCAGGCCCAGGCCCATCACGATGCCGCCACGCATCTGACTGGCCGCTGTCTTCGGGTTGATCACCCTGCCGATGTCGAACACCCCGACCCACCTCGACACCCGCGTCTCGCCGGTCTCGGCATCGACCTTGACCTCGCAGAAGTGCACACCGGAGGCGGCCTTCACCCACCGCTGGGCATCGAGCAGGAAGTTCGGGAGAAACCGCGCCCGCCCGGCGATCCGGCCGAGCCGCGTATCCGATCCAACGACGGCCTCGACGTGCGGCACCTTCGCGCGCCGGAGAATCTCCTCGTTGGTGCCACCGCCCGTCTTGCGTGCCATGGACTTCAGCGTCTGCTTGAGCTCCTCGCACGCCTGGACCACGCCGGCCGCGACGCTCGCGGTCTGGGCAGATGCACCGGCGAACGGTCCCAGCGGCAGCGCGGAGTCGCCGTACTCCACGCGAACGGCGTCGAACGGCACACCGAGCGCGTCGGCCGTGATCTGGGCCTGGGCCGTGGCCGCGCCCATGCCCATCTCGTGGAAGCCGCAGCGCACCAGCACGCTCCCGTCGGCCGACAGGCGCACCGTGACGTTGACCGGCAACGTCAACGCCCGGTGGAACGCCGTCGCCACGCCCGTCCCGACCAGCCACCGGCCGTCGCGCGTGGAACGCGGTTCGGGGTTGCGCTCGTGCCAGTCGAACCGCTCCGCGCCCAGCGCGTACAACTCACGCAGCCTGCGGTGCGAGAACTTCTTCCTGCCGCCGATCGGGTCGACCGCGGTCTCGTTGCGCAGGCGCAGCTCGATCGGGTCCATGCCCAGCTCACAGGCCAGTTCGTCGATCGCGGACTCCAGGGCGAAGGTGCCGATCGCCTCGCCCGGCGCCCGCATGAAGGTGTTCGGCAGCAGGTCGAGCGACACGAGGTCGTGCCGCGCGAGGATGTTCTCGGCAGCGTAGAGATGCTGGGACGCAGAGGTGACCTGTTCGAAAGGACCGCCGATCGGGCCGGTGCGGATGATGCTGGTGTGTATCAGCGAGGTCAGCCTGCCGTCGCGGTCCGCACCCAGCGCGACCCGCTGGATGGAGGGGGTGCGTCCGCCCACCGTGCGGTAGACCGATTCCCGCGAGAGCACCAGCCGGACGGGCCTGTCGGTCGCCCGCGCTGCCATCACAGCGAGGATGGTGCCGGGCCAGATCGCGGACTTGCCGCCGAAGGCGCCACCGACGAACGGCGCCAGCACCCGCACGTTCGTCCTGGGGACCCCGAACCGCAGTGCGAGGTGGGTGCGGAACCAGTCGATGGTCTGCGTCGCGTCGTGGACGGTGAGCCGGTCGCCGTCCCAGTTCGCTGTGGTGGCGTGCAGTTCCAGCGCGTTGTGATTCTGCGGCGGGGTGGTGTACCGCAGGTCCAGCGCCACCGGTGCGGCCTTGAGCGCGGCTTCCGCGTCGCCCTTCTTGGCCCCTCGGGGGAGGAGCGGGTTGTTCGGCTGCGGCCGTGCGTCTTGCTCGGACCCTTCGAAGTCCACGACGGACTTCGTCACCGTGTACTCGGCGCGCACCAGCGCGGCGGCCTCCCGGGCGGCGGCGGAGGTCTCCGCGACGACCACCGCGATCGGCTGCCCCTCCCAGTGCACCTCGTCGCTCTGCAGATAGTTCACCGAGGTGCCGGAAAACATCACGGTGAGGTTGAACGCGCCGGGCTTGGGAGCCGGTTTCAGCGGGGGCGCGTTGAGGTGAGTGAGGACGGCGACCACGCCCGGCACCGCACTGGCCTCGTCGGTGTGCAGGGCGGTGATCCGGCCGCGGCTGATGGTGGCGTGCACGAGTACGGCGTGCGTGAGGCCGGGGTAGAAGTGCTCGGCGGCGAACTTGGCCGCACCGGTCGTCTTGACGCCGCCGTCGACGCGGTCGAGCGGTTGTCCGATCGTGGTCATGCCGCCCTGCCCTCTTCCGTACGGCCCGGTCGCTCGCTGCGCGAAAGTCGCGCGAGCCGGACAGGGATGGGTTTCACAATGACTGCCCCACATCGCTCAGGGGACTGATCCTTCTGATCCGCCGCGGGCGGAAGCAGCCGCAACCGTGTTGTCCCGCTTCCTCTCGGCATCAGGCGGCGCTCCCGTCGGTCAGCAGGCGCCGCAGAGTCGCCACGATCGTGCGCTGCGCGAGTTCGATCTTGAACGCGTTCTGTGGTCCGCCCTCCGCGGCGGCGAGTTCGGCTTCCGCCGCCCCCCGGAAGGCCTCCTCGGCCGCCGGCCGGCCGAGGAGCACGCGTTCGGCTTCGGTGGCGCGCCACGGCTTCGTGCCGACGCCGCCCAGGGCGAGCCGGACCTCGGTGACCACGCCGTCCTCGACGGCCAGCGCGGCCGCGACGGAGACGAGGGCGAACGCGTAGGACGCACGGTCGCGCACCTTTCGGTAGCGCGAGTTCGCTGCCACCGGCACCGGCGGCAGCTCGACGGCCGTGATCAGCTCGTCGGCGGCCAGCACCGTCTCGATATGGGGCGTGTCGCCGGGCAGCCGGTGGAACTCGGCGACCGGTATTCGCCGGGTGCCGCGCACGCTCTCCACCTCGACGACCGCGTCGAGCATCACCAGCGCCACCGCCATGTCCGAGGGATGGGTCGCGATGCAGTGCTCGCTCGCCCCCAGGACCGCGCCGCCGCGGGAGAACCCGCCGATCGCGTCACAACCGCTGCCGGGCGCACGCTTGTTGCACGCGGCGCTCTCGTCGTAGAAGTACATGCAGCGGGTGCGCTGCAGCAGGTTGCCTCCCACGGTCGCCATGTTCCGCAACTGGGCGGACGCTCCGTGCAGGATCGCCTGCGCCAGCACCGGGTAGCGGGTGCGGACGATGGGGTCCGCCGCGAGCCGGCTGTTGCTCACCAGCGCGCCGACGCGGATCCCGCCGTCCGGCAGTTCATCGATCCCGGTCAGCGGCAGGCGGGTGATGTCCACGACCGTCGACGGCTGCTCGATCCCCTCCCGCATGAGGTCGACGAGGCTCGTCCCGCCCGCAAGGAACTTCACGTCACCGCCGTCCGCGATCGTGCGCAGCGCCGTGCCGATGTCCGGTGCGCTGACGTAGGAGAACGACTTCACTTCGCGACCTCCCTGATCGCCGAGACGATGCCGTTGTAGGCGCCGCAGCGGCACAGGTTGCCGCTCATCCGCTCCCGGATCTCCTCGTCGTCCAGCTCACCGCCGGTGGCGGCGAGGTGCTCGGTCGCCGCGCTGGGCGCGCCGTCCTTGTGCTCGGCGAGCATGCCGATCGCCGAACAGATCTGGCCCGGCGTGCAGTAGCCGCACTGGAATCCGTCGGTGCGGACGAACGCCTCCTGCAACGGGTGGTCGACGCCCTCGATGGTCGTAATCTCACGACCCTGGTACTGCACCGCCAGCGCGAGGCACGCGTTGATCCGCCGGCCGTCGGCGAGCACCGTGCAGGCACCGCACGCGCCCTGGTCGCAGCCCTTCTTGGTACCGGTCAGGCCCAGGTACTCGCGCAGCGCGTCGAGCAGGCTCACCTGTGGTGAGACGTCCAGTCTTCGCGCGGATCCATTGATCCGAAGCTCGATCTCCACCCGTTTCATACCTCCGGTTCGCGTTCGGGTACCAGCCGATGCCGAATCCGTCGGGGTATCCCGGGCGTACGTTGTTGAAGCGGCGCGACAGCATGAACCGCTTCAACCCTCACAAGATCGGTCGGTCAGGCGTAGACGAGCTCGTCCTGCCACTGGTCCTTGCACGGTCCATGCAACAGGGAGGGCGGCCGATGGGGGAGAGTCTGATGACCCAGGTACTGGCAGCACCCCCCAGACCGCCGGCAGGGGACTTAACCTCGAAGAATGGACAGGCGAAAAGAGATCCGTGAGTTCCTGACCTCCCGCCGGGCCAGGATCACGCCCGAGCAGGCGGGGCTGCCCGTCTACGGCCGGGGCTCCCGGCGCGTCCCCGGACTTCGCCGCGAAGAGGTCGCGCTCCTGGCCGGAGTCAGCGTCGACTACTACACGCAGCTCGAACGCGGCAACGGCCGCGGGGTCTCCGACAGCGTCCTGGACAACCTCGCGCGAGCGCTCAAACTCACCGAGGCCGAACACACCCACCTCTTCGACCTGGTCCGCGCCGCGAACGCCACCACCCGCCCCCGTCGGGCCGCCAGAGCACAGGTACGTCCCGCCGTCCAGCGCTTCCTGGACGCCCTGACCATTCCCGCCCTCGTGTGGACCGCACGCTCCGACACCCTGGCCGCCAACCGCCTGGGGCGGGCCCTGTTCTCACCAGTGCTCCAGGACCGGCCCCTGCCCGTCAACAACGCCAGGTTCGTCTTCCTCGACCCGAAAGCCCAGGAGTTGTTCGGCGACTGGGAGGACGTCGCCAACGACACCGTCGCCGTTCTGCGCTGGGAAGCCGGCCGCAACCCCTATGACCGGGCACTGACCGACCTGGTCGGCGAACTGTCCACCCGCAGCGAGTTCTTCCGCACCCGCTGGGCGGCACACAACGTGCACGTGCACCGCAACGGCGTCAAAAAGTTCCACCACCCCATCGTCGGCGACCTCTCCCTGGCCTACGAGTTGATGTCCATCGAGGCCGACACCGGCCTGACCCTCATCTCCTTCAGCCCCGAACCCGGCTCGCCCTCCGAAGACGCGCTCGGACTCCTTGCCAGCTGGGCGGCCACCATCGACCGCGAGCAGGCTCCCCCTCCGGCGCCCAAGCCCGACCCACGGCGGAACCGCTGAGACCACGGGCGAAACCGTCGCCGTCACTGGCCCTCTGGGTGGGCAGGCTGAAACGTGCCATCGGTGGGCATGGCGTGCCCACACCGTTGCGCCCCCCACCTAAAGAACCAATCACCAGAGATCGGATAAACACCGAGGGCTCGCCCTCCCGGTCACCTGCACACTCGACGACACGGGTCTCCCGCCCGGCGCCCCCGGACTGCGGGTCTACCAGCACCGCGCCGCCGCTGCCGGTCTCGCCGTTCTCAGCTACCGCCTGAGCTGAAAGCGCAGCAGGTTCCCGTTCGTGCTGGTGGTCCCTACCGGGACAGTCCCGAGTGGGGCGCCGGGGTCGCGGACGTTCGGCCCAGCGGTTCACCAACTGCCCCATAATGCATGCGAGGTTCACGTGTACGGAGGCCCGGCCGCTCCCTACGGCCCGGGACTCCGTGCGTTGGCGCAATGCGCCTACTTCTTCGGCTTCCTGGCGTCCTTCTGCGCCTGCTTCATACGCTCGAGGACCGCGTTGTAGACGGCGGTGTCCTTCGGGTTGGCGAATGCTCACAGCAGGTGAGCTGTACCTCCGAGCGGGCGATAGGGCTGCGGTCGAGGACGATGGGTTCTCCTTGCGACAGCACTACGACGCCTGCGTGTACCGGCCGGTTGCTTCCGCTGACGAAGCCGCTCACGGAGGGCACCCACCATGGGAAGCGTCAAGCCGAAGAAGAGGAACAACACGGCCAGGCCGCTGAGGGAAGGGCTCACGACCTCCTCGACGTCCAGAGGCCAAGGATCGTCCACGAGGTAGAAGATGATGTACGAGCCCTTGGACACCGTGTAAGCGATGCCCAGCGTCGCGGCCATGGGGGACAGAGCATAGCCAGCGCCGCTCCAGGGTCGGATGCCCCAGTTGCGCTGCGCAGTCCTTCCGCACATGAAGGCCAACTCACCGCAGGTGACCAAGACATACGACAGGTAGATCAGCAGGTATGCGGCCACCGATTCGTTGTGCACATACGCGGTGGTGAACTCCATGTCCGGCTCGTTCGCCGCCAGGAAAAGCGGCACCATGATCGCCAGCTCCACCATGGCCGCGAAGGCCCGCTGGAACATCGCGGCGCGCAAGTACTCGGAACGGTAGGTCAGGTCAACCATCGTGATCTGGAGAGCGGCGCACCACAGGATCGCGCAGATGTGGGCAATCAGTTTGCCGACGTTGGCGACACCGGTGGCGTCCTCCGCTGCCTGAGCGACCACGGGGACGGCGAAGAAGACGCCGAGGGTGCAGATACCGAAGGCGGCGGCGATAGACCAGGTCGACACACGCGGGTTGCCGACGGCTCTCCTGGTGCAGAGAGCGGTGACCAATAAGCCGGCCACAGTGCATATCCCGAAGATCATGCCGTCCACTTAGAGCCCTTCCAATGAAGATCCACCATCCTGATTCCTGCTGGTCAGCAGGGCTGGTGTGATGTCTCGGCGGGGTACTTGTGCTGGTCGGGCGGGAGATCGTTAGCACGTGATCGTCCGTCACGGGCGGCCTCGGGGATTCCCGGGCTGGGGCGGCGGCCTCCCGCATAGGTTCCGCGGTGGGAGGGATGTGCATGACGGACGTGCTGACGTGGACGGTCGAGGGGCCCCCGCTGTCGGGAGGCACGCGCTCAACCTCCGCCGCTGCTGCTCCGGGGCCGCCGCGAAGGCAGTCACGCTCAGCCAGCAAGATCCAACAGATTCACAGCCGCTCGCCTGACAAGTGCAGAGAACAAGCTCAGTTCAACACGCTGAACTTGACAGAGAAGTCGTCACCGACCACACCGCGCAGGCCATCGAGCGAGAGGACCTGGGAGGCCGGCCACGTGCGGGCCAGCGTGGACTTGCCCGCACCGGAGGCACCGATCAGCACGATCAGCCCGTTCTCGGGCAGGGACGGGTACAGCACCGAGGTCATACGAGATCTCCTTGCGGGTCGAGGGAGCGGGCAGCCCAGATCAGGCGCATCCCGGCGTTGTCGGTGATCAGGGCGGCGGCCTCGTGCAGCGGGCAGGAAGCGTCGCCGTCGCGGTCGGGCTCGATCTGTTCGGCTCGCTTCGCGGCGGCGGTGAGCAGCTGCGCGACGGACGCCATGAACCCGCCGGGCGGGTCGGTGTCCTCGGACAGTTCGCGCAGGATCGCGGCAAGCTGCGCCTGGTCGACGTCGTTGGCGCTCAGGTCGTCCTCGATCTGCTGGAGGGCGAGCTGGGCGATGCCGACCGAGGCGCGGATGCGTTCCAGGCGGGTGCGGGCCTGCGCGGTCGCCGTCACAGCGCGAGGCTGGCGGCGGCCAGCGCGAGCAGGGCCAGGGCGGCGAGGGACAGGTCGACCGCGCGCCGCAAGAGGGTGAACTTCCGTACGGCGAGGACGGACAGGACCCGGATGCTGGCGGCGCGGTTGTCGCCGACCATGCAGCCGCGGATCTCGTCTTCGTCCAGGCGCGCCCAGTGCGGGAAAGACGCCTTGTCGTCACCGCGCAGGCGGGGCCTGACGACCAGAAGCAGCAGCACGGCGGCCGCGCCCAGGGCGAGGACGGCGAGCGCGCCGAAAACCTTCGTCACAGGCGGCAGGTCCTTGTCGGCGACGGACGCGAGGCCGGCGAGGACGGCTCCGTTGAAGGCGAGCAGTAAGGACGACTTGCCGTCCGTTCGTCCGATCTCGTTGACGATGGAGGCGCAGGCGGTGTCCAGGTTCTTGTCGGTGGCGGTGTCGGGGGCCGTGAAGGTCGTCATGCTGGGTTTCTCCCGATCTCGAAGGGGTGAGGGAGTGGGCGGCCGGCCTTTGCCGGTGCTGCGGCCGCCCGGGTGTGTGGCCCCGTCCCGGCCTGCGTGGCCGGGACGGGGTTCGCGGCTCACGCGACCAGCAGGTGAGTGCCGGACGTCGTGGGGGCGAGGTAGCTGCTGGGGTCCGCGGGAGTGCCGTCGAAGCACTCCAGGCAGCACCCGAGCTTCTTGGAGAGGCAGATGTAAAAACGCCTCCGGCAGTCGCCGCAGGTCTGCCGAGCTGCCATCGCCCGGTCCAGGGCCCATTCCTGAGCGAGCGTCGGCACGCGCTTGGGCACGGCCAGGTCGACACGGAGCAGGAAGCCCCTGGTGGGGTGGATGCACGACCACTGCGGCCGGTAGGAGCACCACTTACAGCGCAAGATCGCGACCGGACCGTCGTTGCCGCCCGGGCTGAGGTTCATGTCCCGTAACTGGCGCCGGGTGACCAGGCCTTCGGGGACGGCGCCGCGGTCGTACTCCGGCAGGAGCGCGTCGCTGCGCGGCACGCGCTTCACCTCGCGGCGGCGCCCCTTCTTCCGGGGGCGGGGCATCACCTGCTCCAGGCGCCGGGCAGCCGGTCGGGGCGGTGCGGGTAGCGGGGGCCGGGACGCTGCGGGCGAGGCCGGCCGATGCGGCGGCGTGGGCGGGGGATGAGCACGAGTGATCTCCTCCAGCGGGTTGGGTGGGCAACACACCGCGCCCGCCGACGTCGGTTCGTCGGCGGGCGCGGGAGACGGTGAGGCGGCTGGCCGGGCGGCCTGTACGGTCCTCGCCCGGTGCGGGGCGGGCGAGGACCAGGCAGGGCGTCGGGTCAGTGCTGGAGCCGGTGGACGTTGTCCGGTTCGTCGTCCAGGCCGTCGTGGACGGGGACGGGCTGCGGCGGGATGTGGATCTCGGGGCGGATGTCGATCTGGGGCTGGAAGCCCGTGTGGATGACCGGGCGCAGGCCCAGCCCGCGCAGGGCGACGGTGGAGGCCATGGTCCAGAGCAGGACGGCGATCCCGGTGGCGATGGTGCGGCCGTCGTCGGGGGAAGCGGACCACACGGCGCCGACGCTGGCCGTCCCCCAGAGGGTCCAGGTGATGCGGGCGCCGGTGCTTCCGGCGAACCCTCCGATCAGCCCGAACAGTCCGGTGAGCTGCCAGAAGGCGTAGACGGCGGATCCGCTGACGGCGAGGCCGGGGCCGGTATGCCGAGCGATGTAGGAGCGGATCGGGTTGTCGATGACGGCCCAGAAGCCGTTGGAGGTCTCGGCTGCGGCCTGCGTCGTCGGCGTCGCGGTGACCAGCCGGTCGGCCACGGCGGAGACGATGTCACCTGCGGTGTCCAGCAGGACGATGAACGCGCACACCCCGGCCAGGATGAGCACTGCCTTGATCCAGTTGGCCATCTTGTGCCAGCCGACCTGCCGGGCTTGGAACACCTCTTCCCACCGCTCGTACAGGAAACCGCCCTGCTCCCAGGACGCATCCCACGCCTCGCGCAGCCGGGCGAAGCGCTTGGCGCCGGGGGCCTTGTCCCGGCCAGTGACCGGCGGCTCGGGAGTCTGGTCGAACAGGTCGAAGAAGCTCGGGCTGTTCGGGCTGGGCTGGCCGTTGACGGGCTTGTCGTCGGACTGCATGCGGGGCGTCTCCCTCGCTCGGGCGGCTGTGGTGGGCGGGTTGTGCGCAGGCCGGACGGCCTGGCCCGCACCCGACCGCGAGGGTTCGGGTGCGAGGCAGGTGGTCCGGAGAGCTGGGGTCAGAGGCCGCGGGCGTCGGCGAGGCCAGCGGCCTGGTCGAGCATTCGCATCGGGACGCGGCCGGAGCCGTGTGCGTCGTTGAAGGACGGCACGGAGTCGACGTCGTCGCCGAACTTGCGGCGGATCGCGTCCAGGACCACGGAGGCCGCGCTGGCCTCCAGGCCGCTGTCGCCGCGGGCCTCGATCCGGATGGCCCCGAGCATGCAGCGAGCTCCGTCTTCGTCGACCAGGGCGTCCTTGCACCAGCCGCCGGTGAGCAGCCGGTGGTGAGCGCGTTGCAGAAGGTCCGCGACCGGGGTCGGGTAGGACTGCTGCGGCGGCGGCTGGAGCGTCGGGGTCAGCGGGACGGTGACGACGTCGGCCAGGTCCACGGGCTCGGTGTCGATGTGCGCCGTGTTGACCTCGTAGGCGACCTTGGCTTCGTCCAGCCGCACGGTCATCGCCGCGTTGATGAACGCCATGCGTTCCTCGAGGGACAGTGCCGTCGGCGGCGCTGGAGCTGCGGGGATCGGGGCGGTCTGGTCTATGGCGGGGGCGGGGTGGGTCTGGGGCATCGGGGCTCCTGGGGGCGTCGAAGGCGCGGGGGTGGGTGGCGGCCTTCGACGCCGGCGGCCGGGCGTGGTCAGAAGCTGGAGAGCCAGCCGGTGACGGTGCTGATCGCGTCGGTGATGGTGGGCGCGGCACCAGTGAAGGCGAGGAAGAAGCCGAACCCGGCGCAGGCCAGGGCGGGCCCGAGGCGTACGTAGCCGCCCCGGATGAGGACGAAGACGACGATGCCGAGCAGGACGACGGCGGAGATCGATACGGCCACGAGCGATGTGTCCTTCCAGGTGAGAACAGGGCCCGGCCAGTGCGGCCGGGCCCTGCGAGGGTGGAGCGGTGCGGGGCGGGGTCAGACGCCGGAGAGGTTCTTGATGGCCTCCAGCGCCTGGCGGGGGGAGGTGACCGCGTCGCGGCGCGCGGCGGACTTCCCGCCGCGGCGCTTGCCGCCGCCCTTCTTGGGCGCGTCGTCGTCGCCGTCCTCGTCATCGGGTTCGTCGCCGAACTCGCCGGGCCGGGGCGGCTCGGTCCAGTCGAACCACAGGTCCCGCGCTTCGAGCTCGCGGATCTCGTAGTCGGTGAGGGTGGCGATGGTGTCGGGGAAGTAGTCGTCCAGGCCGGCCTTGAAGTCCATGAACAGCGTGCGCAGGACCTCGGGCTGCTTGGCTTCGACGATCCAGCCAGCGCCGCCGGTGTTGGAGTTGGAGGGCGGCTCGGGCTCGCCGCGCATCACCCGGTCGATCCGGCCCGCCTCTTCCGGGGAGAAGGAGCGGGGGAGCGGGTCGGGCGTGTGCTCGGACGGGATACCGAGGGCCTTGAACATGTCGCCGACCTTCTTGGGCGCCACCTTCAGCACGACCGGGATGCAGTTCTCCCGGAGGTTCTCGCACAACAGCTGCGTGAACCCGTCCTGCACGTAGATGGACTGGCCGGCCACCTTGATGCCGATGCCGTACTTGCGGCCCTTGACCGACACCTTCTCGGCAAGGTCCATGATCTCCGCTCCGTAGTCGCCGTGGCGGGCAGCGGAGAGGAACTCATCCAGGTAGGCGGACAGCATCCGGTAGGGGCAGCCCGGCAGGTTGGGGTCCCAGTCGTAGACCTTTCCGTCCTCCCACGGCATCTCGCCGCGGATCTCCATCAGGGCGTCCAGCGCCCGCAGGAGCCGGATCATGTAGAGGGCGCCGACGCCGTAGCGGTCGGTGTACTCGCCCAACTTGGCGGCCTTCTCGTCCGGGGCTTCCGCCGCCAGCCAGACCACGGCGCCGAACAGGGCGTCGGCGGCGACGTGCAGGCCCATCAGCTGGGTCTTGCCGCCGCCGGACGGGGCGACGAACAGGCCGTGTGCTGCGCCCCGGTCGGTGTAGACGCGGTTGCGGGCGGGCTGGCCGTTGCCCAGGTAGCCGGTCACCCACCGGCCGTCCTTGTCCGGGGTGAGCAGTTCCCGCGTTGCGGGGAAGATCTGCGCCAGCGGGCTGGAGTCCCACAGGGAGACCAGGATCTGGTTGCCGTCGACGGTGACGAACAGTCGGCCTTCGTCGTACTTGGTCTTCAGCGCGGCCGCCAGGGCGTGCTGGTTGACGCGCGGCTCGCCCATCTCGTCGGGGACCTGGGCGATGTAGTGGGTGACCCGGCGAGCGTGGTCGCGGACCTCCTTGACGAACTGGGAGCCGGGCACCGGGCCGCTCGCGATCCGGTCGGCCCACCACTCGTGGGCGGTGGGGGCCTTGCGGCGCCGCTCGTTCGCGTCGGGGGTGACGTGGACTTCCTTCCAGCCGGGGCCGCCCTCCCGCCCGTACTGGCGGCCCACTTCCTTGATGTGCACGTCGGTGACGTCGACGCCGAACGCGGCGGCGACGACTTCCTCGGTGAGGCCGGAGATCGGCCGTCCTGCCTCGGAGGCGCGCAGCAGCAGCGACAGGTCGTGTCGCGTGCCCTCGTGCGGGGTGGCCTTGACGACGATGGTGCGGCCGGGCAGGCCGCGGTTCTCCCACAGCCAGCGCACCTGCTGGGTGAACTGGTCGGCGCCGTCGTCCGGGGACGCCTCGGGGGCGGCGGGCTGCAGCTGCGGCGCGGGGGCCGGGGCGGCGAGGGCGGGCCGGTGGCGACGGCGGGTGTGCCGGGAGAGCGGCAGGACCAGCAGACCGGCCGCCGCCCATCCGGCGGCGAGCAGGCCGTCCAGGCACCACGGGCCCCAGCCGATCGTGTTCTTCGCGGCGATGTCGACGGCGGCGGCGAACACGAGCGGCGACCAGCGCAGGATCTTGCGGCCCGCGCCGGACTCGTCGCTCTTGTAGGCGAGGAACCAGCCGCCGACGCCGGCGGCGCCCGCCAGCTGCACGACCGTGTTGACGGGGCTGTCGGGGGAGAGGTTCGGGGCCGCGGCGAGGACCGGGGCGGCCAGGGTGTAGAGGGTGCGCTCCAGGGCGACGCTGCGCGGCACAGACACGGGGTTCTCCTTCGGGAGTGACGATGGGCGGCCCGCCGTCGGTGGCGGGCCGCCCATCAGGGGGTTTCAGTGGTTCGGGGTCAGTGGGCGAAGAAACCCGGCTTGGGGGTGCGCTCCTTGCGGCTGGAGCGGATGGTGTCCAGGCCCTCGTACAGCCGCGCGTGCCTGCGCCGCGCGTCGTGGGCGAGGCCGGACACCTCCTGGGCCGTCTCGTGGAGCTTCTTCACTTCGACGGCGGCGCCGCCCAGGGCGACGGACACCTGGTTGGTCATCTCGATGAACTTGCGGTCAAGTTCGGCGTTGGCGATGTCGACGGCCAAGCCCTCGGAGCGCTGGGCGTTCGTGCGCATGCCGCGCAGCAGCGCCTCGAGCTCGTTGCTGGCCAGGTCCATGGCCTGCCCCAGCACCTTGAGCTTCTGCTGGACGGCCTTGTACCGGTTGTCGCCGTCCGTCTGGGCGGCGGCACCGCCGCCGGTGGTGGGCGCGAGGTCGCTCATCAGCGGACCTTCTTCCTAGTCGTGGTGGGCGGCGGCGGAGGCGTTGGCCAGGCCCGCGTCGTCCATGGCCTGGATGTCCTCGCCGTAGACGCGGCCGACCGACATGGCGGCGAGGCGGGCGGCCTCCGAGGCGATCTCGCACTCGGTGGCGCACCGTTCGGCCAGTTGCTTCATGCGGGCCGCGGCGTCGGCCAGGTCCGTGATCTGGTCGACGACCTCGGTGGCGATGTTGTGGTCGCTGCCGAGGTCGGCCGCCATGTCCCGAAGGGCGTCGGCGACCTTGCCGAGTGCGATGGCCAGGTCCTGGGCGCGGTCCTTGTCGAGTGCGGCGGCGATCGCGATGTTCACGATCTCCATCAGGTACTCGCCGAAGGTGATGTCGGTCCGGTGCTTGGCCGCCATACCGGCCTGGCCCGACGCGGGCTTGTTGACCTCCGATGCCACGGGGTCCTCCTGTGCAGTGGGTCGGCTGGTTCCGGGACGCTCGGTGTGGGGCTCCGGGGCGCGAGGGAGGCTCGCCGTGCTCGAGACGGTGGCCCCGAAGGGATCGGACGGGTCATCGACGACGACCGCGTCCCAGATGTCCTCCTCAGCCTCTTCGGACTTCGGGGGACGGCTGCTCCGACCGGGACTGTCCACCGTGACCTTCAGGTCTTCGGGCCGAAGCCTTGAGGGCTCCTCCGGCTCAGGCGGGGTGGTGTCCTCGCCGGGCTTGGTGAAGAAGTCCTTGAGCTTCTCCTTGAAGGAGCGCTTGTCGTCGCTGTCACCCGAGTCCGGCGGGTCCTTGACGTCGTCGAGCTTGGGGCCGTCGTCCGCCCCGGTGCCGTCCTTGGCGTCCTTGTCGCCCGAGCCGTCGGACGGCTTCTCGCCGCTCTTCTTGCCGTCGTCCGGCTCCTTGGTCGCGGAGTCGTCCTTCGGGCCGTCAGAAGACGACTCAGGGTCGTCCTTGGTCATCTTCTTGGTGGTGGCCTCGGAGTCCTTGCCGCCGGTGGAGTCCTTGGCCTCACCGTCCTTCGCGGCCTTGTCCTTCTCGGCTGCGCGGCGCTTGTCCCAGCGGCGCTGCGCTTCCTCCGATACGGCCGCGCCCAGGGTGGTGCGGTCGTCGGCGGCCTTGGCGGCCTCCCGCTTCTCCTTCCTCGCGGCTTTCCGCTCGGCTTTCGCCCTGCGGCGTTCCTCGCGCGCCGCCTGGTTGGCGGCGCGGTCCTGGTCGCGGTCCTTACTGCGGTCGGTGAGGTTCGCGGCCTGGTCGGCGGCGCGCCGCTGCTGGCGGGCGGCCTGGCGGGCGGTGGCACGATCCTGGCGGCCGCGGGCACGTTCAGCCCGAGGGCTGGCGGCCGGCGAGTCCTTCGACCTACCGCCGTCGCCCTTCGAGCCGCCCTTGCCGGACCCGGAGCTGCCCGACCCGTTCTTGCCGCCGGGGCCGCCCGAACTGCCCTTGCCGGTACCGGACTTACCCGCACCGGAGCCGCCAGAGCCGTTCTGACGGCCTTTGGGGCCGCCGGACGACTCATTGCCCTTCGAGCCGCCCCCACGGCCGCCAGCGGAACGATCAGGGCCCTTCCCGGCGCCCTTGGGGGAGTTGCTGCCCCCAGAGCCTCGCCCGGAGCCGCCGGACCCGTTCGTGCCCGAGCCCCGGCCGCCGCCGGTTCCCCGGCCCGAGCCGCCGGAGCTGCCGCCGCCTCCGCGTGAGCCGCCCCCGCCGCCGGCCTTCGAGCGGCCGCCCTTGTCAGCGCCCAGGCCGGAGCTCGAGGACCGCGCCGCGTCGGCCTTGCCGCGCGCCGCCGTCTTGTCGGCCTTCGCTTTCATCTGCGCGGTGTGGAGCTTGGCGTTCTGCTCCATCATCGCTGTTTCCTGGGCTGTGCGGGCTTCCAAAAGCGCTGCCTTGCGCGCTATTTCAGCCTCACGGAAGGGCGCTTCTCCAGCGTGCCGGTCCCGCGCCACTTCCAGCCGGTATTCCAGCCAGTCACCGAGGCGATCGGCGAGAGAACGAGGCTGCTCGTATTCGCCTTCCTCGTATTCTCCGTCGTCGGAATCCGGAGCGTCGGGCATTCCAGTTTCCCGCAGAGCAGTTTCCGGGGAAATAGGCCCGCGAATAGCCGGGAGTTCCATCGTCGTCTCTGCCGGGGACTCCGGAGGGACAGGGCCACCGGAACCGCCGTCTGGCGGTTCGGAGAAAAACAGATCCCCACCGTCGGGGGCATCCGGCATTCCGCCGGAATCACTGCCCCGAGTGGGGAGGTTGATTACGTTGCTGTCGGTGTCGTCGGACACGCGACTCCCTCCTCCTGAGCTTGACAGTCGGCACCGGCCTCGCGTACACGCGCGCACGCCACGCGCGGCACGCGTCACGCGCGACACGCGTTGGGATCGCCGAAGGGCCGTCCCCGGGATCGGAGACGGCCCTTCGTGACGGGGCGTGTGGAGCTAGCCGGAGTGGCGGTTGTGGACGTTCTGCAGGGCGAGTACGACCTCACGGATGAACGCCGTGTCTCCGCCGCGGTAAGCCTGCGTGCCCCGGATGTTCACAACTCGGAGCCAGGCGTAGAAAGTGCCGAGTTCGTTCCCGTGCTGCGCAATCAAATCCTGTTTGATTTTTCGCTCGTGTTCCGCACGGTTGAACGCCTTCCGCTCTGCTTTCGTGAGCGGGCGACCTGCACTCACGCCGACTCCCTGCGGTCCAGGTTGTAAATCGACGTGGGGCCACCATAGCCCATATTCGGGCTCTGCACACCCTGCTGCCCCGGGTTTTCCGGGGCGGCCTGGAGCGGCGGGTTGTTCTTACGCTCCTTGAGCTGCGCCTTTTCCTTTCGCTGCTTCTTGACCTCCTTCAGCTTTTCGTCGTGGGCGGCGCGCTTATGGGCGCTCTTTTCCAGTCCGGCGGTAACGCCCTTCAGGTTCTTGAGAATGTCGGTCAGGGACTTTTCCACCGGGAAGGAGCGCAGCCGGGCCTGACCCCACTTGTCTCCCTCCACGCGCGCCTTTCGGCAGTGCACGCGGGTCTCGCGCTGGAGGATCTCCAGCTTGGCCTGCATGTCCAGCACGACCCGGTGGAAGTCCGCGAGGTAGTGCGCGTAGGCGGCGGGGTTCTGCGCGATCTCGCGCAGCGCCGCGTTCGGGTCGTCGAAGAAGGGCTTGTCTTCGGTGCTCACGGGGTCCTCCGTGGGGGTCGGATCTGCTGTACTCGGGGGGCTGTTGACTGCTTCCGGCAGTCGCAGCGGAGGGCCAGCCCGATTGCTGCGGGCTGGCCCTCACTGGCGTGTGCCGGACGGTGGATCACTTCAGGTACTTGTCCGCGTCCTCGGGACGCAGCAGGCCGGCCTCCTTCAGCAGCCGGACCGCGCGGGGCTGGTTGACGCTGAGCTTGGTGCGGGCCTGGTAGAGCGTGACGAAGCCGTCCTCGTCGCGCGGCAGGTTCTGTACGAGCGGCAGGAGTTCAGCATCCGTCCGTACAGGCGTACCGGTACGGTCCGCACCCGCCGCGCCGCTGGTTCCGGTTGCGGGAGAGGACGTGGCGTCCGTACCGGTACGGGCGCCCGGTACGCCGTCGCCGCCGGACTGTGTACGGACGCTGACCGTGCCGGTACGCCCCTGTACGGCCGCGCTGGCCGTACCGGTGCGTCCCGCAGCCGGTGTACCTGTACGCCGCGCCCCGTCAGGGGCGGTGTGTACGCCGTCTGTACGGTCGCTGTACGGCCTGGTCAGCGCCGCTTCATTCCCGCCATCGTGCGGCGGGTGAGGCGCGGCATGTACAGGGTCCGTACCGTCCCGTCCGATGCCCGTTCCGTCCGGCCGTACCGAGCCGTGAGCGGCGTACTGGTCGCGGCTGGCGGCCCCTGTACGGCTGGACGACGCGGTGTCCGTCCCGTCGGGACGCCGGTGCGTACCTGTACGGGCGGGCGTTCCGTTTCCGCTGTCCGTACCGGTACGGCCGTCCGCAGCGGCTGTACTGCCGTGGCTGTCCGTACCGTCGTCGTGCATGAGCGTGTGGACGCGCCAGATGACGGCCACGAAGATCAGCACGACGAACGTGGTCAGCTGCCACGGTGCCGACTCGCCCGGCTTGACGATGTGGGCCTGCTCGGACAGGTGGTAGGTCACGTTCGCCGACGCCATCAGCAGCAGCGCGTACGGGATGTCCTTCTTCGCGCGGAAGGCGGTGACGCAGTAGACGTCGATGCTGACGGGCAGCAGCGGGGCAACGTACTGGTTGATGCCGACCATGCGGGCCAGCTCGTACTCGCCGGAGGCGGCGAGACCGACGCCGGCGGCCAGCGCGATCCACGGGGCCGTCTTCCATGCCTTGCGGCTGAGGTTCTGCTGCCAGCCCCGGAAGCGGGAGTTGGCCCGCTTGGCCTCGCGGGCCTCATCGAGCAGCCGGCGGGCGCGGGCCTCATCGGCCTGCGCCCGGTCGGTGATGCCCTTCGCCTTGCGCTCCGCCTCGGTGGTGATGCGGCTCGCTTCCTTCTGGGCGGCCTCGCGCAGCTGCGCCGCGACGGTCTTGGCTTCCTCCCGCAGCCGCTCGCGCTGCTTGTCGCACGCCTGCTTGAGCCCGGCGAGTTCGTCGGCGAGGGCCTTGCGCTTGGCGGCGGCCTCCGTGTCGAACTGGTCGGTGAGCTCGCGCAGCCTCGTCCGCAGCTCCGTGCGTGCCTGCTCCGCCTCGGTGTGCGCGGCGGCGACATGCTGGTCGGCTTCGCGGCGCCGGTCGTCGGCGGCCTTGACCGCGTCCGCGTACAGCGCCTCCGCCTCCGCGCGGCGGCCGTCGTACTGTTCAGCCGCCGTCGCCGCGAGCTGGGCGAACCGCTCGCGGGCCTGGTCGACCTCGCGCTGCGCAGCGGCCACCAGTTCGTCGGCCTGCTCCTGGGCGCGGGCGAGGATCTGGCCGGCGTCGATGCGGCGCTGGTCGACCAGAGCCGCGATCTCGGTGAGGTCGGCCTCCGCCAGGCGGCGCAGCTCGGCAACCGCCTTGCCGGTCGCTTCGCGGTCGGTGGCGGCCAGTTCGGTCAGGTCGGCGACCTGCGCACGGGCCTCCGCCACCAGCCTCTCGGCATGGTCGCGGGCCTCGCTCAGGAGCCGGTCGGCCTCGCCGCGCGCCGCCTCCAGGTCGCTCGATGCCGCCGCGCGCTGGGCGGTGGCCTCCTGGTCGGCGTCAGCGGTGATGTCCGCAGCGCGGGTCTGCGCCTCGGTCATCAGCACGGTGACGTGCTCGTGCGTTTCGGCGACGGTGCGCGCGGCCGCACTCTCGGCTTCCGCCTGGAGGGCGGCGGCCTGCTCGCGCGCGGTGTCGATGACGTCGGCGGCCCGGTCCCGGGCGTCCGCGACGCGGACCAGCGCCTCGAGGTCGACGACCTCCGTCTCCGTCTGCGTGGTCCCGGCCGGGGCCGGGGAGGTGTCGGGGGTGGGAGAGGCGGTGGGCTGCGAAGCCGGACGGGTCGCCGCCGCCTTCTTGCGAGCGGTGGGCCTCTTGTTGCGGGTTCGTGTGGCGGCCACGCCGCCTCCTTTCAGGTCGGGTGCCGCCCGGGTGGGCGGCGGTTCAGGGGTGGTTCTGTCAGTCACGCTGGACGGGCAGCTCCGGCCGCTGGTTGGCGGTCGCGTGCTGCTGGGTGAGCCAGGCGAGGGCGGCCGCGGTCATGTCGTCGGCCGCGCTGTCGGTGTTCAGCGGGGCGGTGTCGATGTCGCGCATCGCGTCGACGGACGGCAGCAGGCGCATGTACTCGGGGTTCGCGAAGTAGATCGAGCTGCCCGACGGCAGCGGCGTCAGGTCGTAGGTGTTGTCCAGGCAGACCCGGTCGACGCGGCAGACGAAGGTGTGGCCGGCCTGCCCGGTCCAGAACATCTCCGGGTCGCGGTACAGGACGAACTGGCCCCGCTGGAACTTGATCGCGGGGGTGGTGCTCTGGGCGCTGTCGCGCACGGCAACTCCTTGGCGGCTCACGTGGTCCGGACTGTCCGGCTCCCCGTCACCGCCCGACCCGGCCGCCACGGTGGTGGGCGGTCGGTGCGGGCGGATCAGGCAGCCGTCAGTCAGGCCGCGGCCGCGAGGGGCCGGTGCGGGGCGACGACCTGGCCGTCGGGGAGCAGCTCGCCGGTGTCCTCGAAGAGCACGACGTCGTTGCACAGCAGGCTCCAGCCCTGCTCCGGGTGAGCGGCCACGACGATGGCGGCCTCGCGGTCCGAGCTGCTGGCCGACGGGCACTTCGGGGTGTGCGTGCACAGCGAGTCCGGCAACCGGGTGGTGCCGGTGGCGGTCGTCGCGGTGTCGAGCTGGGTGCTGCGTTGCATGAGCTCTCCTGGCGAGGGGAAGCGAGCCCGAGACTTTCCCGGGCTGGAGACGTGCGAAAGGCCGACTGCCCGTCCGGCGGGCGGCTGGCCTGGTCGAACAGCGTGGTGCGGACAGGGAGTTGCTTGCCGCTCCCGTCCGGCGGGAGTCAGGCGGAGACGGCCGCGGCGCGCTCGCGGGCGGCGCGACGCTTGAGGGAGCGGCGCTCCTTCTCGGACATGCCGCCCCACACGCCCGACTCGTTGCGGTCCAGCGCGCCCTGGAGGCAGCTCTCGATCAGCGGGCAGCCGCGGCGGCAGACGGCCTTGGCCTCCTCGATCTGGAGCAGCGCCGGGCCGGTGTCGCCGATGGGGAAGAACAGCTCGGGGTCCTCTTCGGCGCAGGCCGGACGGGGCCGGTCCGGGGCCTCGGTGGAGACGGGCGCGTAGGCGTGGCTGCGTACGACGGCGACGGACACTCGCATCTTCATTTGGGCCTCCCAAAGATCCGTGTACGAGGCAGCCCCGGGGCGGTACCCCGGGGCTGCCTCGTGTGTTGGCTGCGGGCTGAACTACCTGGCGTCGATGCGGCAGCGGATCTGCTTGCCGACCGGCGAGGGCACGATGTCCCAGCCGGGCGCCAGCATGTCCAGCAGACCCAGGCCGCGCCCGGACTCCGCGTTGTCGCTGTCCATCGCCACCGCGCTGCGGTGAGGCAGCAGATCGGCGGCGGGGTCGTGCACGTTCACCTGGACGCTGCGCCCGGTGACGTACACCTCTACGACCAGCGGCACGTGATCACCGCAGGCCCGCACAGCGTTGCCGAGCAGCTCCGAGACGAGCCACTCAGCGGTGTCGGCGGTCGCCTGGCCAGCCCCGTACGCCATCGGCACCGACACGGTCAGACCGCGCACCGTGCTGAAGGCGAACTCGGAGGCCGTGATGTGGGCGACGAACCCGCCCGCGCGGTGACGCAGGTGGAAGCCGGGGACGGAGGCCGGAAGCGCCGGCCGGTCCGCAACCATCGTTCCGGTACCCGAGACGGTGAGCGTCGTCACTGTGAACCGCCGCCCTTGCCGCCCTGGCGGACCCGGCGCAGCGCTTCGTCCATGTCCGGGTCGCTGTCCCCCTGCGCACCGAACGGGGCGAGGGATGTCATCATGTAGCTCAAGGTTGTTGTCCTTCCGCGAAGGGGATGACCTGCTGAACGGCCTCGGGGCGCAATCCCGGGGCCGCTCGTTTTGGCTGGTCGTACGAGCAGCCACGGCCCCGGCCGACCCGAGGTGATCGGGTCGGCCGGGGCCGTGGTCGTTCGTGCGGGGCGGCTCAGTGCGCGGGGCGCTTGGGGTGAAGCGTGGTCAGCGGAACCGCAGGGCCCTCCGTGGGAGCGTCACCAGCGGGCACCTCCTGGCGGTTCTTGTCGGCGTCTGCCACGCGGGGCAGCACCGCGTTCCAGTCGGCCACGCGCCTGGTCGGCGTGCGCTCCGCACGAGCCCGCAGGGTCCGGTCGGTCTGCGGACTGAACGCCTTGGGGAGCACCGCGGTGGGCTGGCGGCTGGAGGCTTCCGTGATGGCGTCGGCCAGGAGCTCCCGCCACTCAGCGATCGTCAGATCGAGCTTCACTCGCCGGTTGCTGCCGATGCATCGGCGGGGTTCGGCGGTGCCGGCGCGGCCGGTGTGGTGGGGGACCAGCTTCGGGTTGCGGCCGTCGTGCCCGGTGATGGGGCACCAGCGACTGCAGTTCGGGCAGACCAGGCTCTCCGTGCCGGGGAGCAGGTCGATGTCGATGGGGGGCAGCTTCGAGACGGCGATCGCGGGGAGGCTGCTGACCTGCTTCGTGCGGGTCCGGGTCGGACGCTTGCGGGCCGTGGGCATCGCGGACGTGATGGTCATGCGGATCTCCTTGTGTACGGAGGGGAGGGGCTGCGTCGCGGTGCTCTCTCCGCCCGCCAGGCGCACGGGAGACCCGGCGTCCTGGAGGACGGACAGCGCATAGCGCTGCGACGTGCATGCAGGTGAGTCGAGACCAGGGGATTTAGTGGTGCATCAACCCTGGCCACCCCGAGGGGCGGACGACTTCCTGCGGTCTTGCGACCGGCGAGGTACCAAAACGTGCAGGTACAGCACCGGCTACGCCCTGCATCCGGCTACTCACCGCTTGCTGGCGCATCTCGATTAGAACCCCGCTATCCCCCCAGGGTCAACCTGTCTAGCTAAGTAGTTTCTTGCACCAGCTCTGACCTGCTAGTTTCGTGTCGTCATTAAACGCCAGCGAGTCTCGGCTTTCGGGAAACAACTAGACATGCGATGCTGTGCGCGTCGGGTAGCGAGATCCGCTAGCGACACGATGCGCATGAGAGGGGGAGCAGTGGCCGCCAAGCAGAAGGAACCAGGGAAGGTCGAACGGATCTCGTCTGAGATCCGGGACAAGATCGCGCGGGGCGTACTCGCGCCTGGGTCGCGGCTGCCCGGCGTGCCTCAGCTTCAGAAAGAGCACGGCATCGCGTACCAAACGGCCCGTGACATCTACGGCCTCCTGGAGAGCGAAGGCCTGCTGTTCTCTCGGCAAGGGAAGGGCACCTACGTCTCGTTGGTGCTCGGCAAGATCGTGTCTGAGCGAAACCAGCGCTACCTCCCGAAGTTGAGGGAGGCCGGCGGAGCGGTCGGCGCCTTTGAGGCTGAGATGCGAGCGATGGGGTTCGAGACGCGGCCAGCGACTCTCACCATCGCCAGGGATGTGCCGCCCAGGAAGGTCGCCGAGATCTTCGGGATGCACCACCGCGCAAAAACTCTCAAGCGTGAACGGATCATGCCCGTGGGGCTGCCCGGCAACGATGAAGCCGAGGAGGTCGTTCAGGTCGCCACGTCGTGGTTCCCGCCGGACGTTGCAGACGCCTGCCCTGTACTCGCTGAGAAGAACACGGGTACAGGGGGGAGCAAGTCCCGCATGGCGGAAGCCGGATTCAAGCAGGTCCGGTTGCGAGAGGAGATCGAGGTCAGATCCCCGACCGCGGAGGAGGCGGCAGCGCTCGGCATCCCGGTTGAGCAGGCCGTCATGGAGATCACGCACAAGGGGCTGACCGCTGAAGGTCGCGTCGTCGAGATCGGCCTGCACGTCCTGCCGCGTTCGAAATGGAGGCTGGCATACGAGTGGGTCATCGACGCCACTGACACCAGCTGACCAGCAAAAAGTGCCCGCGCTGACAACGCGAGCATCAGAACGGAACAAGTACCCATAACCACACCAGCTAGGAGCATTCAGTACATGGCTAGCAACCAAATCGACGACAACGGCGTGATCCTGCGCGACGCTCGCACTCGGTACACCACCGGGCAGCGCGAAGAGAACGGTGCGCACGGGGCGTTCGACGCTGAGCTGCGCCGATCCGGCCGCAGCCCGCGTACCGAGGTCACCGTCAGCCGGGCCGCGGCGCCGGCCGACGTCGCTGAGCTCCTGGGCGTCGAAGGTGACGTCGTCGTACGAGCTCGGCAGATGTTCGATGGCGACCGCGTCATCCAAATCGCCACCACGTACATCCCCGTCGACATCGCAGAGGCTGCGGGAATCGAGCAGGTCGACACCGGTGTCGGCGGCATCATCAGCCGCATGAAGGAAGCCGGGTACGACCAGGGCGACACCGCCGTCGAAGACATCGAGCTCCGCACCGCGACCTCGGAGGAGTCCGCCATCCTTGGCCTGTCCAACGGCGCGGAGGTCGTGACCATCAACCACATCGGCGCGACGGCCGACGGGCGCGTGGTCGAGGTCACCCAGCACGTTCTGGGCAAGGGCTGGAAGCTGCGGTACGCCGCCCCGCTCGCCTGACAAACCACCCTGGGCGCCCCGGCCTCGCCGGGGCGCCTCCGCATCTGGCCCCTCTGGACTTCTGGAGACCGATCCCCGCATGAACGAGAAGCGTCTCACCACCCCTGAGCTTGTGGAAGAGCTCCGCAGCTCCCTGGACGTGACGGACGGGTGGATCCCCGCACTCTCGCGTCCGGCGGGGCCGGCTGGCTTGTCTGACGACGCCGGGCTCACGGAAGTGGCCGACCTGCTGCAGAAGTTCGCGACGGCCCCCACCATCCCGGCCTCCGTCGCCCGCCAACTCGAGCGCGCAGCGGAGTCGGCGACTTTGGCCCTCACCGCAGACGCCAGCGACCAGTACGGACACCTTGGAGCGGCGTATGCGTACGTCCTCCAAGCCCAGCGCGCGGCCTCCGAAGGAAACGTCACGTAAGGCGCTTGGCCGTCCCGCTTGTCATGGATCTTGCAGCCGTCGCGAAGGAGGATTCGTGAAGCACCCTCTGCACTCAGCCCTTCGCGAGTTCGCTGGTGACGTCGTAAGTGGCTCAGCATGCGCGGTTCGCCCCCTGCCGGGTCGCGGATCAACTCGTGTGGATCGCACACACCGTGCGCCCCATGAGCCGCTGCGGAAAGTGACGACGGCTGGTGACATCTCGAATGTCACCAGCACTTGTCACCTCCGCGCGATCAAAGGGCCGTGCCATGCTCGGCCGCAGAAGGGCCGGCCTCCGCTTCGCGGGCATCACCCTGTCCGGGCACAGGCTGCGCCGCAGGACCGTACGGGGAAAGGGATCGGCGATGGATGAACGTCCCGACTGGGCACGCCGGATGGTCGAAGAGCGTGCGGCGCGCGAATGGTCGCAGGCCGACGCGGTCCGCGCGCTGATGGTCCGGCTCCCTGAGGACCAGGACGTCAGCGAGCAGGATCTTCTCCGCCAGTGGAAGCGCTGGGAGCGGGGCGATGCGCAGCCCACGAAGTACAGGTCGGCCATCGCCAGCACCTTCGGAACGACGACCGGAGCCTTCTTCCCCGAGCGCAGCCGCCGTGACGGTAGGGCAGAAATCTTGCAGGTGAGCGGCATGGACACCGTGGACATCATCGCCAGGCTCCGCGCCAGTGACGTCGATGTCGCGACGCTGGACGCGCTGCGGATCACGGCGGACCGACTGTGCTGCGAGTACGCGTACATGCCAGCCGATCAGCTGCTCCTGGAAGGCAGGGCGTGGCTCGCACGCGTCGTCGGCCTCCAGCACCAGCGGGTCAGCCTGGCGCAGCACCGCGAGATCATCGCGCTCGCCGGGAAGCTGTCGCTCCTGGTGGGCTGTGTCGAGTACGACTCCGGTCGCCCCCGTGACGCCGAAGCCACCCGGCAGGCCGCGCTGATGCTCGGTCAGGAGGCTGGGGAGCTGAGCGTGCAGGGCTGGGCGCACGAGATGCGGGCGTGGTTCGCGCTGACGAGGGGCGACTACCGCGGCGTCATCGCGGCCGCGGAGGCCGGCATCGCTGTGGCGCCGAACGAGAGCGTCGCGGCGCAGCTGTACGCCCAGAAGGCCAAGGCATGGGCCCGGCTGGGCGACCGGTCGCAGACCGAAGTCGCGCTTGACCAGGGCCGTCAGATCCTGGAGCGGCAGCCTTATCCGGAGAACATCGAGAACCATTTCGTCGTCGACCCCGCGAAATACGATTTTTATCGCATGGACGCGCTCAGGAAGTCCGGCGAGAACCGGCTCGCTGAGCAGCTGGCCAATGAGGTCATCCGAGCGGGCACGGATTTCGACGGGACGGAGCGGTCACCCATGCGGATCGCGGAGGCCCGCGTCACTCTTGGCGTGGTCGCTGCGCGCGAAGGCGACCTGGACACCGCACTCGCCTACGGGGAACGGGCCCTGACGGGGGAACGGAAATCCTTGCCCTCACTCGCCATGGTGGCCGCCGACCTCGGACAGGCACTCCAGACTCACTACGGACACGCCTCCGAGGCGCAGGAGTTCGTCACCCACCTACGCGAACTGCGGGGCGGCCAGTGA
Source organism: Streptomyces stelliscabiei (assembly GCF_014873495.1). Taxonomy (GTDB): domain Bacteria; phylum Actinomycetota; class Actinomycetes; order Streptomycetales; family Streptomycetaceae; genus Streptomyces; species Streptomyces bottropensis. Next base: position 86,079 of record NZ_JADBGF010000002.1, read on the forward strand.
CTTTCCCGTGTGGCGGGCAAATTGCCGCGCGCTTCCCGTCTGGCGGGCTCGGCATTCCGGGCACCTCGGGCGTTGTGCGAATTCGCCTCGCAGTTCTGTCCGGTTGTGCGGTTAGGCTGTTCGCAGACGTGATCCAAAACGGCGAGAACCCCAGGGACCGTGCCTGGTCCACTGGGGCTTCTCGAACGGGGCTAAGCCTCGTTGGGCGACACACCTTGATGGGAGGTGCTCGCGGGATGAAGGTTACCCGCGCGCGTGGAACTACACGCGCAGCTACGCCGTTCTTCCACCGCGATCACGCCATCCGGGCTGTATGCGCGCAGCTTGACGCCAGCCTCCGGATTCAGGGGGTTGGGATGACCTAGTGGCCATCGGCCGCGCGCGCCAAGAGAAGTGGACTCGCCATCCCCTTCGGCCTCGCGCGGCCCGTCTACCGCCTGGATTCGCCACCAGAGCGGTCCGCTCAGATCCCGGCTCTAACCGGTTCTGAGCTGCGGCTTATCAAGCCGCTCTTACCAATCCGGCCCCTTATCAGGGCCATGCAACACCCGCGGGCCCCCGCCAAGGGGCTTCGCGGTCGCAGTACCGAAGTACCGCTTCTCGTTCCGAGGCCCGGCCAAGGGCTTTCGGAACACCAGCACCAAGTCGTCAACGGAAGGAGATCCGCCTCTGGCCTTCGTACTGTCGCCCGCTCCTCACGGAGGGGGCTCACCTGTCCCGCCACACGAGCCATCGAGATCGGCCCCGGCCAAGGGGCCCCTCTGCGTTGATCCATATGGAAGGTCGGTATCGCCATAGTGCACGAGCTTCAGTCGTCTTGTCAGGTCGACCACGACCAGGCGTCAACCCCGCCGGGGGTGATTTCTGCTGGTTGTGGTGTCCCTCCTGGCGGAATTATGACGTACATCACACCCCTTGACTGTCACACGGATGACGCCGGTTCGGCGGACCGCCTGACCTCGGGGATGTTCCTGTGAGCGCAGGAGCGGCGTCGGCCGCCACGCTGGATCACCCCCTGTGGGAATCCGTCGACAACTCCGTCGACGGGGCTCCGGCCGGGCGCTCTCGGCGTTGGCTGCGGTCGGTGCCGACACAGGCCGGCCCGGTGCCGGAGCGCGGTCCGGCACCTCCGCTGGCCCTGGGGCGCGATGCCCAGGCCCGGTTTCGCGGTGCGGTGCGCGCGCTGCTGGATGCCCCCGGCCTCGAGGGCGCGTCGGACGCGGTCCGGCTGGCGGTGATCGTGCTGGCGTCGCGGACCCCGTCCGAGACGGGCGTGGTGGAGATCCGTACGCCCGAGCTGGGTCGGTGGCTGGGTCTGTCGGCGTCGTACGTCGCTTCGGACGTGGTCCCGGCGCTGCGCCGGTCCGGCCTGGTCTCCATCGACACGGCGGAGGGCGAGTTCGGCCAGGACATCGGGCTGGAGTGCCGGGTGCTGCCGGTGTGGGACGCGTACGGCGTGGTCGGGCATCCGCTGGCGCTGGAGAAGAAGGAGTTCGCGACGCTGCTGCGGCTGCTGGAGGCCGTGATGGCGCCGGGCTGGGCGCACAAGGACGGGAGGGTGACCCCGGCCGGGCTGCTCGGCTCGCGTGCAGGTCGCGCGGCGGCGACGGACCGGCTGGCGCTGCTCCTGCTGGTCCTGGAGGCCCGGGACAACGGGCGGGTGCGGCAGTGCGGCGGGACGGTGGACACCAAGCGGGGCCGCGCGGCGGCGACGGTGGCCCGGCTGCTGGGCTGCAAGGCGTCGACGGGGGAGCGGGTCCTGGAGCGGCTGGAGGACCGGGACCTGGTGCAGCGGGTGCGGGTGGGGACGGCGTCCAGGCTGCGTCACCGTACGCGGCTGATCGTGCCGGCGGTCGCCGCCGCACACGGCAAGCGCGGTGCCGCCGGTGCCCGGGAGGACCGTGCGACCGCCCTGGACCCCGATTTTTCAGAGCCCGACGTTGCGGCAGGGGATAGTGAGGCCTTCGAGCCGGTCACAAAGCCGCAGGTCAGCGGTGTGCCGGTGGCGGATGAGGCGGGTGTGACAGAGCCCGACGTTACGGCAGCCCTTCACACTGATCACTCTCCTGTGGGTACTGACGTCTCTTCTCTCTCGCTCTCTGGTGGGTTTTCCGGCGAAGGCCGTGGTGGGTCCGGTGATCTGCCGGACCGCGCGTGCGAGCGCGAGGACCAGGCCGTGGACGCTGACGCTGTCGACGGGCTGCGTCTGGTCGACGGCGAGGACGGCCCGCTGCGCGGGGAACAGCGGAAGAAGTCCCCGTCGTCGATCAGCGAGAACGGCAACTGCGGGCCGGTGGCCGGCGCCCTGGTGCGGGTCGTGGACGGTGCGGGTCAGGGCAGGCAGCAGCAGGGGAGGGGGGTCCTGCCGCCGGAGAATCTGCGGGTGATCTTGGAGCCGGTCCGGCTGCTGTGGGCGCGTCTGGAGCGTCCGGCCGCCCGCCGTCTGGTGGAGGCCGCCGTGCGTGCCGAGCTGGTCACGGTGAGCGGGTTCGTCGGCCGGATCGACGCGCCGCAGGTCCTCGCTGACCGGCTCGCCCGGCGCCTGGAGGACCAGCTGCGGCTGGGCGGTCCGATCAAGGACCCGGTGGGATGGCTGATCGGCAAAGGTCTGCCCCAACGGCAGGAGTGCGGCGACCGGCTGTGTGACGACCGCATGCTGCTCGACTCCGGCCGGGACTGCCCGCGCTGCGAGGACCGGCAGGCCAGCAGCCGTGCCCAGCGGCAGGCGGTGGAGGCCGCCGTAGAGACCGCGATGCCGTACGCCTCCGAGGCGGAGCGCCGTGCGGCGACCGAGCGGCAGCTGCACGAGACCGTGACCGCCCAGGCGTGGGCCCGCGAGCACCGCTGGGAGCAGGTCCGGGCCCGGCAGGCCGCGGCCGCCAAGCACCGTGCCCAAGCCGCGACCGTGCACCCCGCCCTCGATGAGCCGGCCACGTCGCCGACCCCGGTCGTGCTGCCCGCCCCGCGTCCGGCCCTCGCCGCGCCCGCACCGCAGCCGGAGGCCAACGACGTCGACCGGGACCTGGTCCTCGAGGACCTGACCCGCGAGCAGGTCCTGGACTGGCGCACCCGCGCCGCCCGCGACGACCAGGTCGTGTTCGACCACATCGACCGCTACGGCGAGGTGTCGGCCAGGCGCCTGTTCACCAGCCGGTTCGTTGACCAGGTGACGCGCCTTTCCGGCCTCGGGCACCTGGACCTCGGCTACACCACCTGGGGGCAGGCGTGAGCGGCGGCGAGGTGTCCGAGGTCGACCTGGCCCGGGTCGCGCTGCGCTCCGCGATGGAGGCGGCCCGGAAGAACGGCAGCGGCCAGAAGGTGAAGAAGAAGACGCAGCCGGTCCGTACGGTGCGGCGTGACGGGCGCGAGCCAATGGGGCTCGGTGTTGCGATCGGCGCGCTGGTCACCGAGCGGGCTTGGGAGCTCCCGGCCGCCGGCGCCACGCTTCGCCAGCGGTGGGAGGCCATCGCCCCCGAGCTCGCCGGGCACGTCGTGGCGGTCGGCTACGACGCCGACTCCGGTCAGCTCACCGTGTGCCCGGAGTCGGCGGCCTGGGCGACGAAGACGCGCCTGGAGCAAGCCCGTGTCATCGAGGCCGCCAACAAGTCGGCCGGCCGTACGGTCGTCCACGCCCTGCGAATCCTGGCACCCGGCTCTGTACCTGTGCCCGACCCTGCCGATGCTCCCGCAGCCGCGGCCGCGCCCACGGGGCCGGCGAAGACCAGGGAGACCGCGTGCGACGGCTACCGCCGCGCCCTTGCCGCGCACCGCCAGGCCACACCGCCGTCCCGGGTGGACCCCGGCATTGCGGAGGCGGTGGAGCGGCAGAATCGTGCGATGCGGGAGCTCAGCCGCCGGGCGTTCCCCGAACCCGACGTCGTCCCGGACGATGCGCCGGCACCGATCGAGCAGGCCCGCGCGCAGCGCCGCCGCCAGGCCGCGGTCACCGAGGCAGCCGCCCTACGCCGGGCCAGGGCAGAACGTGCTGCCCGGGACGGCGGTAGCCGTCCCGCAGCCGACTGCGCTGCGGACCACGGCGTGAGCCGGGCCTTGGTGGGGAGCGACGGCGTTAGGCCGGAACGCGATGCCGGTCGCGGCCTGGATGATCGATTCCCGCCCCGCTGCTGCTGAGAGTGGGTAACTTCCCGCGATATGAGCGCACACCGAGCTTCCCCGGATGAGCCGTGGCCCGGCTGGTCGACCAGCCGGGCGGCTCAAGCCGCGTACGGCAAACATCTGGTCCGCATCGGCCAACTCATCCCGGTACTCCTGTACTCGAACGTCATGGACCGCCGACACCTGGCGGCCGCGCATACTGCCCGCAACCAGGACCTCATCGACTCCCAGGTCAGCAGCCTGGCCATGGAGTGCCGGGACGACCTACTGGAGACCGCCGCCGTCCTGGACGCGCTCGCCCTGTGCCACGGGCACGGAAGCTACCTGCCGCGCCCCTACCAGGAGGACTCCAACCCGGTACCGAGGGATGTGGAGCTGCGCACCGACGCCTCCGACGTCGCCAGCGACCTGGTCCGCCACGACCACCAGCACGGGACCAGCACCACCGGCAACATCCCGTCCGCTTTGGAGGACGGCTGTACCGATGCCGAGCGGGACGCCGTCCGCGTCTACGCACGACGGGAGTGGATCACCGCCCAGGAGAGATGGAACGACATCTGACCAGGGCAGCGGACTGCCCTTCTTTACTGTCCCCTGCATGTGATCAGCACTTCCCTGTTACTGGTGGTTGTCCCGGCGTAGCGTGACGGGTACACGCCCGGTACACCGTGCGTTGCGGTGAGTACGGGAAGGGGGAGTGGTGCAGGAAGGGACCGTGCTGGACGGCCGCTACCGGCTGATCGAGGCGATCGGTGCGGGCGGGTTCGGGCAGGTCTGGGCAGCGCACGATCCCAAAATCGACCGCCTGGTGGCAGTCAAGGTCCTCAGTGAGGACGGCAACGCGGACAACGACCGGCAGGTCGCCCGGTTTGCCCGCGAGGCCGCCGTCGCCGGCGGTCTGTCTCACCCGTACATCGTGACCGTGCACGACTTCGGCTCCGCGATGCACGACGGACGGCTGCATGCCTACCTGGTGATGGAGTTACTTCGCGGAAAGCCCCTCAGCGCGGTGCTGGACGCCGGACGACTGCCCCTGCCCGACGCCGTGCGCACAGCGGCCTGTGTCGCCGACGCCCTGGGGACCGCGCACCAGGCAGGCCTGACCCACCGGGACATCAAGCCGTCCAACATCATCGTCCGCTCCAGCGGCAAGGCGACGGTCGTCGACTTCGGCATCACCAAGAGCAGCGACGAACGGCATGACATCACTACCAGCGGCGTCCTGATCGGCACCCCCGCCTACATGGCACCCGAGTGCTTCGACGGCGCCTTCGACCACCGCTCCGACCTGTACTCGCTCGGATGCGTGCTCTACGAGATGATCACCGGGCACCCGCCCTTCACCGGGACTTCCTGGCACCTGATCAACCAGCATCTCAACGAGCAACCGGCTCCCTTGCTCAAACTTCGGCTCGCCACCCCCTCGGAGCTGGTGGCGCTCGTCGCCCGGCTCCTGGCCAAGAACCCCGACGACCGCCCGGCCGACGCGTTCGAGGTCATGCTGGCCCTCCGCGAAATTGACCGGCGGTACTTCGACGAGGAGTTGCCCACCCGTGGGCCGGACAAATACGTCCGAGCCTCTTTGACCCCCCTGACCGCCGTCGCCGGCGGGGTCAGACCACTTATCCTCACCGACAGGAATCCCTGCCCGGCCTGCGCCTCCAAGCCGGATGCGCGCGGTGCGGAGGGCTGCGAGTCCTGCCATGGCACGGGCGAGGTCTTCGAAGAGACAACCCACCGGATCCGTTTTCCACCAGGAGTTCGGGCCGGACAGAGGCTGCGACTCAGAGGACTGGGCTGGCCTGGAAGGAACGGCGGGGAGGCGGGTGACCTCTTCGTCGTCATACGGGTCGAGGTGTGAAGCGCGGTCGGCCCGACGCCCGCGGCCGCGTCAACAGTGACGGCGAGGACCGCTCGTTGCGGTGATCTCCGGCCCGATGGCCGTCACGGCACCGTGGCCGTCGCCAAGACTCATGTCGTGGCCGACCCGAACGCGCCTGATCTCGCTGCTGAGGGCTCCCCTGACGGGGCGGGCCGGACGATTGCCGGCACCGGCCGCGTTCGGTTCCTGCTCGCAGGGTGGGTGCTCGCCCCCGTGCGAGGGATGGGGCCGCTGGGGGCACCGTCCCTCGCACCCGGCTGGCCGTCGGCGATCCAGACCCGGCAACAGCGCTTTCTCGGCCAATGCGGGTGGGGAACCGGGCACGGCACCAGCTTTGCGGGCGGCGACCTGCTGGTTTGTCCCATGCTCTGGCCTGGGGCCGCATCGGCCCGGGGACGGTGAGGAGCAGCGATATGGGCGTGAGCCACAGCTATCTGACCAGGGTGGAAGTGCAGCATCTGCTGGGTGTGACCACGTTCGGGATGTGGCGGCTGGCGCGGAAGTACGACAAGTTCCCGAAGCCGGACGAGAGGCCGTACAGCCCGTTCAACCGCAACCGCCAGGAGCCCGAGGAGGTCTGGGACGCCACCGAGGTCTACTCCTGGGCGGCTGGGACGGCTGAGTTCGTCCACCGCGGCGCCGTTCTGCTGCGCCCTGCGCCCGAGGACCCGGCTCCGGGCCGCTGGCTCGGATACAGGGACACCTTGCGAGGGCCGGCCCTGGACTGGCACACCGATATCGGCGTTATCCGCCTCGTGCACTGCGACGACTCCAAGGCCGCGACCGACGTGGCCTCCGCCATTGCCAGCAGTGGCAACGAGGACGGCGTCGTTACTGTGTGCGCCCTGTACGGGGACATGGGCTTTGGGGGGCCTGCGCTGGTGGCCGCCGACACCGCGCACCCGGGTATCGAGTACGAGGCCGGTTGGGGCGACGTTGCGGCCTACGTGGGCCAGGTGCTGCCGTGGTGGCCGGACCTGCTGCGCCTTTCGAGTCTGATCCGTGAGTGGGAGCCCGGCGCCCAGGCGGCCGTGGTCGAGATCCCGGCGAACGGCAACGAGAGGATCCTGCGCAGGGTCGCGGCCAACGAAGGCTTCGACGTCACCTCGCGGGTGGCCGCGACGGACATGGCCAACGGCATCCGCAACAACCGGATCGACCACACCCGCAACGACATCGAGATCTTCTGTAAGGAGGGGTACGGCAAGACGCCGAATCAGGTCGTCCCCGGCGCCGTGCCCGACACCAGCCGCCACCCGCTGCCCTGCGACGGGGACCGCGAGCCTCTCAAGGCCGGCTGGCACACGCTCGGCCTGCAGACCCACCCTGACGCCGTCGCCGCGCTCGAGGTGGCCGTCGGCCGTGAGCCGGACCTGCTGCCCTTCGGGGCCGTCACCGAGATCCCCGTCCAGCAGGGCACCGTCAGCGACCGGTGGACCCAGCGGCTGGCGATGTGCGACCCGACCGCCGCCCACGCCGTCCTCGCCCAGGACGCCAAGGCGGAGGCGTTCTTCATCGACCCGCTCACGGACATGCCTGTCCTGCGCACGCCCGGCGACGGCGGCAAGCAGGTGTGGCGGTTCTACGCGCCGCTGTCCCTCCCGGCCGGCGGCGCGGAACTCGCCTCGGTCGTCCTCCACCACACCTTGTGGGCGCTCACCAGTGACGGTCATGTCCACCCTGCGCCGTGCACGCCGACCGAGCACCTGTGGTGGGGCGACGGGTGGGGCGACCGGGCCAGTGAAGCCGCGGCCGTCGTCGACCAGCTCCTGGACGACCTCGGTGCCACCGTCGACCTGCACGAGCACTGGGAATCTCCGAAGGGGCTGACCGCCCTGTTCAACGAGGAGCACGAGAAGGGTGCCGAACTCACCCGCGCCGCCCTGCTCCACGCCCGCATGACCCCGCCCCGCACACGCTGAGCTGCCATCAAGTTCAGCCCGGCCGCCGCGTCCCGGCCTCGCCCCGACCAGCGTTCTGATCGGGGCCGCCATGCGTTTCCGGCTTCAGTTTCCGGCGGGCAGGTGTTCCTGCCGGGCCTGGACCAGGCCGCGCCACGCGGAGCGGACGTCGTCTTCGCTCGTGGTCCAGCGGGTAACCGAGGGCTCCGGTAGGGGCAGTGCGGCCATGAAGTGGGCGATGTCGATGAAGTAGGCGAAGTCGCCGGTAGCGGTGAGGTCACGGAGTCGGTCGATGGTGGCAGCCAGGTCCTGGTGCTCACCGCGGACGGCGTGGTGGAAGGCGAGGGCGAGTTCAACGAACCGTTGGAGGTAGGGCAGCCCGGCGGTTTCGATGCTGGTGTGCAGGTGCTGGGCGCGGTGGGTGACGCCGTGGGTTCCGGCGTCCTTGATCAGGGTGACGACCTGGGCGAGGAGGGTGTTGGAGCGCTGGTCGAGGCCGTCGAGGTACTGGTGGGCGAGGGCGAGTTCATCGCTGGCCCGGTCGGGGTCGGCGAAGGAGACGGCGAGCGCGAGGCGGACCTGCGTCATGGCGCGCTCGCCGACGGCGCCGTGCTGCTCGGCTTCGGCGCGGCCGGCTTCGAATGCTGCGACGGCCTGGGTGGTGTCGGCGTGGGACCAGTGGATGTCGCCGAGGACGCGGTAGCGGCGGCCTTTCCAGCCCAGGGCGGGGACGGCGGCCAGGGCGGTGGGGAAGTCGCCGGCGAGGCGGGCCAGGTTGGCAAGTCCCCGGCGGGCCTTGGGCGCGAGACGGCCGTCTGCGTCGACGACCTGCTGCATCCCTGCGCGGGCGGCGTCGTTCTGACTGAGGTCCTTGTGGGCCTTGGCCCGGTAGTACAAGGCCATCTCGGTCAGCTCGGCGGGCAGCAGGCCGGTGTCCAGGACGGCGGTGAGACGGTCGACGGTGCGCTGGCGGTGCTCGTGCTGGCGGCGGGTGATCGCAGTGAGGAGCTCGGTCACGGCGTCGGCGGGGGTGTCCGGTTCCGGGTCTGCGGGGGTGGGCAGGGCGAGGGGTTCCCAGACGGAGTCGTCGGTGTAGGCGTGGGCGGCTTCGATGAGCCAGCCCAGGCCGGTCAGGCGGTGGTCGCGCGCCAGGAGCAGCCCCTGGCGAAGGCACGCCACCAGCAGCACGCGGCTGGGTGTCGCGGCCGCGGCGGTAGTCCACTGCTCGCCGAGCGCGGCCAGGGCGCGGGCGGCGGCCTGGTGCCAGTCCGTGTCGGTCCAGCGGTCCTCGCTGTGGTCGTCGGTGCGCACCACGCTGCGGATCGCGCGGTGCAGGTGGTAGGGCCACAGGGCGAACGGGTTCTCCGTGACGAGGGGGCGTTCCACCAGGCGCCGGGCCACGGCCTGGTGAGTCAGGCCCGCGGCGCGGGTGGCCAGCTCGAGGTCGAAGGCGTCCAGCAGCGACACCGAGCGAAGGACGTGGCGTTCGTCGGCGGTGAGGTCGGACAGCACCCGGGCCAGGAGCGCGGGGAAGGTGCAGTCGAAGTCGGCTGGCTCGGGGGTGCGGCCGGTGCGGCGGATCTCCAGGAACCGGCCGACGGCGAGGTCGAGGTGGAGGGGCAGGCCGTGGGACCGGTCGGTGATCACGGTGCGGATGGCGGGGCTGATGAGGGGCTGGCCGTCCTTGACCAGACGGCGGGCGAGGTGGTCGTCGCAGTCCTCGGGGGAGAGGTCCCCCAGTAGATGCTGCCGCACGCCCGCCGTGTGCGTGCGCGGTGCCGGCACCGTGCCGGACGTGGTGGCCAGGCCGGGCCAGGCGGTGGGGCCGGTGTAGTCGAGCTGCCCGTGCAGGGCCGGATCTGCCCACTGCAGGCGGGAGCGGCCGCTGACGACGAACAGGCAGCCGGGCATCAGCCACACCACCCGCTGCAGCAGCCGCTCGAAGTCGCGGTGGCGGTCGGCGGCGTCCTCGAAGGTGTCCAGCAGGATCACCGGCGTGACCTTCCTGCCCGCGGGCAGCCGGTTCAGCTCCCATGCCAGCAGATGCGGGTAGAAGGACAGCGCTTCCAGGTCGGGTTCGGCCTCCAACAGCGGGGCCAGCCGCGCGCAGCCGGCCAGCGCTTTCACCGTCTGGCGCCGCTCGCGCAGCGCTCCGACCAGCGCGCCGGTGACCTGCCCGACCACCGAGCCGACGGTGCCGGGCAGCAGCAGCGCCTGGGCGACGTCGCTCAGGGCACTCTGCGTCTGCTGCGGCAAGGATTTGCCGAACCGCCCGGCCAGCCCGCCGCGTTCGAGGTAGGACTCCAACGGGTCGCCGGGGTGCCGCACCTCCCAGTACCGGCGAAGGGCGAGGTCGAAGGCGGGCAGTGGCCGTGCCACCGCTGCGGCGAGCGCGGCCCGGATGGTCAGCACGACGTCCTCGAAGCTGGTGCCGGCGGAGCGGGCCAGGTCGATCCGGACGGGAAGGATCGTCTGCCCGGCCCATACCGGCTCGCCCCACTGGGCGGGCCGCTGACCAACGCCGCCGAGGGCGGCTTCGACCTTGCGCAGGAAGGTCGACTTGCCCACGCCGCCCACACCATGGAAGGACACGATGTTGGTGCGCGGCGCTTCGAGGTCGGCCGGGTCGAAGCCGGGCGCTGTGGCGTGCCGGAGGTGTTCTTCGAGCGCGGTGGCGAACAGCTCCCACTGGCGCTCGCGGTTGGTGAACGCCTCGCTCGTGTCGATGGGTTCGTTCGAGCTGAACAGGGCACGCAGGTCGGTCACTTGATTCCCCCCACCGAATGATCACCAGGCGTTCAAGCCTATGCCCGTGCCCGCCCCGCCCGGCAGTCCCAGCCCGGCCGCCGCGCCCGGTGCCGGGCCTAATCCGGCCGCAGCGCGCCAGCCCGTGGAGGAGCGCGCAGCTTGCCGGGATGTGGCGGGGCCTTGAGAATGAGCCCTTCTCGTTCGACTTCGACTTGGTGGCTCTTGTGCACGACCCCGCGCTCCCCGACCCCGACGCTGACTCACAGCCCGGCCAGGACTCGGGGGCTGCGCCCCCGGACGGCAGGGGGGCAACGGTGGACGATGCGGCGACGGCAGGCCTGCTGACGCAGGTGCTCGCCCGGTACGCCCAGCTGATCCAAGCCGAACGCCGGGGCGGATCGGATCCGCGGCGGCTCGACGAACTGCTCGCCCAGCAGCGAGCCTGCGTACAGGACCGCGCGCGCCTCCCGGAAGCGGACGCCGAGGAAGTGGCGCGTCTCGCGGCCCTCTACGCGGCCCGGCTGAAGGAACTGCAGGACTCGTAGGGGCGTGCGGGCAGGGCGGCCACAGCGGCGGGCCCGCTCAGCCGGTGCGGCAGCAGGTGCTCGGGCATCAGCAGCCGTGCCAGCTGGGCGATCTGCTCCAGGTCGCGGCGGTAGTGCGGCAGCTGCGTGTGCAGCCGCCGCTGGATCGCCCAGAACCGGGCGGCCTCCTGATCGGTGTACGGGCGGTGGTGCTCGGCGACCAGCGCGTGGAGCGCACCCGCCGGCCGCGCCCACATCCCTGCGGGGCCACGCTCGTTGCGGTACAGCACGCTGCCGTCCCGCCGCATCACCGTCACCAGGTCGGCCACCGGCACGTGCTCGGCGGCTGCCACCGCCTCCCCGAGCGCCGCGAAGTGCTCGTTGTGCCCGTCGGCGGTGGTAAACCGGCCCACTGAGCCGAGCTGCAGCAGCTGCGCGCAGCGACCGGCGGTGCCCTGGCGCGAGTCGGCGGCCCGCACGGCGAGCACCACCACTTCCACCCGGTATCCCGCCTGCCGGTACAGCAGCGCGGCGTTGACGAACGCGGCCGCACTGGAGGGGGCGATCTCGATGACCGCGTCGCTGCGCCGCTCACGTACGTACTGTTCGGCCAGGACCTGCCACGCCCGGTAGTCCGCTCGGATGCGGGCGCCGGCGGTGCGGGGTTCCTCCTGCAGCAGCTGGTAGTAGTCGGGGTGGGCTGCTTTGAAGTCGTCGCCGCTGATCCGGGTGGGCCGGCCGCGCAGGGAGCGCAGGACCATCCGCGTCATGTTCGTCTTGCCGGACCCGGGCTGGCCCAACAGGTAGACCACGACGGGCCTGTCCTGCGGGCTGGTGCGCGCGGCGAGGTCCGGCAGAATCAGGTTGTCGAAGATCCACCGGTGTTCCTCGCCGGTCAGCCGGTGGTAGTCGACGCCGGGAGCCTCACTCCTGGGCTGGGCGATCCGCCGGACAGGCTCCGCCAGGGCAGCGGCGCGTTCGGCGTTGCGCCGTACGGCCAGCGACCAGTCCTCGGGCAGGCGCGAATCGTGGGCGCGCCGGTCGGCATCTGCGAGCTGACGGCGAAAGGCGCCGGTCTCGGCCGGAGTCCACTTGCGGGCGCGTTCGGCCAGTACCGTCTCGCGCGCACCCGGCGAGCGGGACCACTGCCCGCCAGCCGTGTGCTCGTTGACGTACAGCACCTGCACGCTGCGGCGTACGACGACGACCCGGTCGGCCAGGTGCTCGGCCTCGATGTCCGCCAGGACGTCGACCAGAGCCTGGGCGCAGGCGTCGTGGTTGTCCCAGGACACATACCGGGCCCGGCCTTCTTCGGCCAGGCGCAGGTAACGGTCCAGCACCCCGAGCTGGCTGACCGCCTCCGGCACGGCCAGGGCCACGAACTCGATCCGGTACCCGGCCCGGCGGTAGGCGGCGACCGTGGCCCTGAAGGCAACCGGGTCGGCCAGGGCCTCCTCGGCGACCACGTCGTAGCGGCGCGTACGGGCGTGCGCCTCGAGCTCGGCCTGCCACCTGTAGGTCTCCGGCCGCACCCGCACCCCGGCCGTGCGCACGTCCTCCGCCAAAAAGCCGCAGTAGTGCGGATGGACGGCCTTGTAGGTGTCCCGGTCCACCCGCACCGCGCCGCCACGCTGCTCAAGGGCCGCCTGCACCAGGTCCATCGCCAGCGTCTTGCCGCTGCCGGCCTGCCCGGCCACGAACACCACCACCGGGTGCTCCTGTGTGACCGCGCCCGCCGTCAGCTTCGGCATGATCACCTCGGCGAGCAGCTCGCCGTACTCCTCCACCAACGTCTCCCGGCCGCGTTCGAGTTCTACTGTCCGATCCGGTGTGCCTGTCCGGCCCGCGCGTGACACCGCCGCAGGCCGGACCGGCCCCGGCCTCCTACTGGGTGTCCAGCTTGTGGCGCAGCTGGTCCAGGGTGGAGCCGTCGGGCGTGTGCCACAGGGTCCAGCCGTTGATGACGTTCCCCGTGACGGCTTCCGCCGCCTTCGACGGCGAGGGGAACGGCGAGGAGTGGCCGTCGACGATGAGCTGACCGTCCGCGGTCACGACAGCACGGCCCGACCGGCCCGCGCGGCGCTGGGTGAAGGTCAGCACGGTGTCCGGCTTCAGCAGGCCGGCCTGCATCAGCGCGGCGAGCGGCCCGTGGGGGACGACGGGCGCGGACGGCGCCCCATCGGACCCGCCGCCGAGGGACAGGGTGACGTGGATGGCGTCGTCGCCGCTCGCGCTGGTGAGGCGGGCGATGACGGCGGGGTCGAAGTGGATGCTGAGCGTGGCCATGCGGTCTCCTGCCAGTGGGCTCCCGAGGAGCCTTCCGCTTATTTCAACTTCGATCTTAAGCAGTGCAAGCAGCTTATTTCAACTCCTGATTTCAGCAGTTCAGTAGAAGTTGGGGCGAGGGGGCTGGGGGTTTCGACAAGGCACGACATCCGGCAGGTCGGCGGACAGGCCGGCCTAGGTTCCCCAGCACGCAGCGGCACCGATACGGTCAACTCCGTGGCTGCTGAATGGGTGTTGCACAGGTGGGGCGGAGTGACCGTGGCGACCGTCATCATCGGCACCATGGCCGTGGCCCATGACCGGGGTCATACATCCCTGGTCTTCGTCCTGATTTCCGCGCTCGTCACCGGCGGCCTACACGCCGGACTGGGGTTCACCGCCCTGGGCAACTCACGGCTCACCAGACTGTGGCGCCAGCAGATGACGTGGGACGTGTACCGGGACCGGGCGTGGGAGCCGCACGAGGCCGAACTGGCGGCCGAGGTGGAACGGATGCGCCGAGTCGAAGCCCGGGCCGCGGATTTCGCCGCGACGCACGGCCTGCAGCGCATCACCCTGGCCGTGACCGGTGCCCGCCTCGGCTGGGCGGGTACCGCCCGTTCCGCGCGGACCTCGAAGACACTGGCGGGCAGTGGTCCCGCTCGCCGGGTGCGCGCCTGATGTGTGCAAGCTCGTGCTCCACGATGTGCGGCAGGCTCGCGACGCCCTCGGGAGAGAACCAGAAATGGCCCAGTTCGATGTGGCCGACGCGGCTGGCCCAGGAGGGCGAGTAGCCACCCTGAGCCGATAGTCCCGCCGCCCCGAACCCCTGGCCATGTGCCGGGGGTTCGGGGCGGAGCGGCTTCAGCGCGCACGGGACACTCGCCCTGGCCGACCGGACCGGCGCTCCTTGTGAGCCTCACACGGCGTTTGCCCAGGCAGACGCGGTGCGGCACGGGCCTGTGTCCGGTCCCAGATATGTCGAGGCATCGTGAGTCGCTGACCTGCGGTGCCTCGACTTGTGCGGGATGACGTTCTGAGGGTTCGTGTCCAGCCGCAGGCCGTTGACCTGCGTGCCTACAGAACTGCGGGACTGCCCACACTTCGCTGGGACCGGACAGCCTGGAAGCGCGAGCCGGGGTCTGGGCTACCGGTACGCAAACCGTCACTTTCCACCCCGAGCAAAGAATCCGATCGGGTTAAAAAACTGAGTTAAATATATGGGGTAAGGGTGCTACTGTTCGTGGTGGAGGTAGATACAAATGGCAACTGAGGAAGAGCTGTTCGCGAACATCGACGCCCTGCTGGAAGAGGAGCCGCAGCTCCCGCCCCCGGCGGAGCGTGCCCGGCTGCGTGAGGCCGCTGGGATCACCCAGGCCCGTCTCGCGGTCGCGCTGAAGACGTCGACGCAGACGGTGAAGAACTACGAGAACGGCCGCTCCGAGCCGAAGCCGCCGCGCCTCGAGGCGTACCAGCGCCTGTTGAAGGGCTGGGCAGCGAAGTACCCCGCACACGGCGCCCCGGCAGCTCCGGCCCCGGCCGCCGCGCCGCAGCCGGTGGCACCGGAGACGTTCACGGGCCCGGCCGTGCCCGAGGCCAGTGATCGGCGGACACTGTCCACAGGTCCGGCGGCGGAGGCTGCGGACATGACCACAGACCAGAGCACCCCGCAGCACCCCGCGGCGCCCCGCCCGTCGACGTCGTCGCGCCGCCCGGTGGCAAAGAAGACCGCGAAGCCCGCCGTCGACCCGCGCTTCCCGCACGGCCCGCTCGCTGTGCTGGACGGTGACGGCAGCGCGTACGGCGTCGACGGTCTTGTACTGGACTGTCCGGCAACCACGATCCCGGAACTGGTGGAGTGGACGCTGCGCGAGTCCGGCCTCGGTGCCGCCAAGCTCAACCGGTACGGCAAGGACTCCGATCCGCTGATCGTGCTCACCGCCGCGGCCGCCGTGAAGCTGGGGCTGCCGGAGCGCCTGGAGGGCCACGAGCAGCGCCGCTCCCTGCGCCTGCCCGAGGACCACCCCGTGGTCAAGCAGGTAGCGAAGGCGAAGTGGCAGTTGACGCAGCGCGGGTTCGGCCCGTGGGCACGGATCTACCGCAAGGCCCAGGGGCGCGAGCGGCAGTGCGTGCAGCTGGCGATCCTGTCGTGGGACGCCCTCGATGAGCGGTCCTGGCCGGGCGTCGTAGACATGGAGCCGGCCGACGTCGCCCGCGTCCTCGGGGTGTACGCGACCAGGGTCATCACTCCGCGCGGGTCGACGGCCGTGTCCGGCCTGGAGCTGATGACGGCGCTGCGCCCGCCGACGAAGGCCGTGCAGGACCCGGAGACCGGGAACTGGGTGTCGGGCTACAACTCCGGCTCGCTGGGGACGGAGCCGATGGACCCGGCGCCGCCGGAGGCCACCCCGGAGCACCCCGTCGTCGTGAACTCCGGCTGGAGGGGCGGGTTCCTCAACGAAGAGGCGTACCAGTGGGTGCGGTCGGTGGACACCCTCACCGATGAGGAGTGCACCCTGCCCTTCGCCGTCGGCCTCGACTTGAACACGGCGTTCCTCGCAGCCGCGGCGCGCCTGGTCGCCGGCCTGTCCGCGCCCGACCACTTCCACGCCCCGAAGTTCAACCCGAAGATCCCCGGCTCCTGGCTGGTCGACCTCTCCCACATCGAGCTGGACCCGCGCCTGCCCAGCCCGTTCACCCCGGACGGCACCCGCCCGACGGGCCCGGCCTGGTACCAGACGCACACCGTCGCCTACGCCCAGGAGCTCGGGCACGACGTGCACCCGATCGAGGCGTACCTGCGCCGCGAGACCGGCGCCTACCTCGATCCGTGGCACGACCGCCTCAAGACGGCCTACGTCGACACCCTCGCCGACCTGGGCGTGACCCGGGACCTGGACGACCGGGCCTTCCTCGCCGCGATGGAGCAGCACAAGCAGAACGACCCGGCCCTGGCCGCTGTCCTGTCGGCCATCAAGGCGACGGTGAAGGGCGGCGTCGGCAAGCTCCGCGAGCGTCCGCAGGGCAAGTCCTACAAGGAGGGCGAGACGTGGCCGGCCCTGCAGCGGCCGACCTGGCGCCCCGACATCCGCGCCGCCGTCATCAGCAAGGCCCGCGTCAACATGCACCGCAAGCTCAACAACATGGTCAAGATGACGGGCCTGTACCCGCTCGCCGTGCTGTCCGACTGCGTCGTCTACCCCTCGCCGGGGGAGAGCCCGCTGGACTTCCTGCCGTACGCCGCGTCCGGCAAGCCGCAGCCCGGCGGGTTCCGCCTCGGGCCCACGCCGGGCCTGGCGAAGCTGGAGGGCGTCCAGACGATGCTGTGGGCGGTCGACCTCATGGAGAAGGGCCTCAACCCGGCCCGCCACATCAAGGGCGGCGACGCCGTCCTGGACGAAGGGGAGTAACCGGTGGGCGAGATCGACGACGCGATCGAGCGGGCCGACCGGGAAGCCTTCACCCGCGAGCCGCCGAAGACGTTGAAGGGCCAGATCGGCTACCTGCTCAAGCAGTTGGGGAGCGCGAAGGCCGTCGCGCAGGAGCTCGGGGTCACCGCCGACTCCGTCAACCGCTACCGGCGCGGCGCCCGCAAGCACGCCCGCGCTGACGTCGCCGCGAAGATCGACGACGCGGTACGGCAGCGGTGGCAGCCGCAGGTGCGCAAGCGCCGGCACCGCCAGGCCGCCACCACCGGCGGGATCACGGTGGAGACCCGGGCCCGGTTCGGCTACACCGCGCCGGTCGGCACGACCGACGACGGGAGGTTCCGGCGACTCACCGTGCACCTCCCTCCGGAGTACGCCCGCCGCCTGTTCGAGGCCCGCGACGCGGGTGCCAGCGACCAGCAGATGCGTGGGATCATCGCTGAAGGGTTTAAGGACGTGTATTTCCAGGACGGCGGTGGTCGCGCTATGGGACTCTCGGACGTGGAAATCAACGATATTGATTACCTGGATCTGGATTACTGAATAGGAGCGAATACATGACCGCTGAATTTCCGCCCATCGACCGCGACAAGAGCCCGCTGTTCGACGCCGACCACGACCCGGTCCGCATCGCCGACGCGCTGCGCCGCAGCCCGCACTTCGCCGCCGCAGACGCCGACCCCGGCGGCGACACGGTGTGGTTCACCAGCGAGGCCGGCATCAACTACACGCTGACCTTCAAGGACGCGGAGCCCACCGACGACGACCTGCTGCTCGAGCCGGTGCTCACCGAGGCCATCGCCGCGGCGATCCTCAACCACCCCGGCTTCGTCACCGCGGACGCGGACTCGCCGCGCGAGGACACCATCACCGTCCAGACCCGCAACCAGGTGCGCCACCTCCTGGTCCTGGACGTCGACCGCGGCAACGCCCTCGCCCAGGAAGACCTGTCCACCCCGGCCGTCGACGTCGCCCTCGCCGCCGACAAGCTGCTCGCCAGCGACCCGAGCGACTCGGAGCGTGCCACGGCCGAACTCCTCAACTACGTGGCCGCCACCTGGGACAAGCAGGACCTGCCGCTGCGCGAGCACGCCCAGGCCGTCGCCCGCACCCTGCGCACCCGGTAGAAGGGGATCCGTCCATGCCCGCATCCACGGCCCACCTGCGCGCGTACGGTGAGGTGACGACCCGCCGGGAGGACCTGATGAGCGCGCAGCCCGACCACGCACCCGTCCCGCCGCACGCTCCCGCGCCCGGGGCTCCGGCCGAACTCCTCGCCCAGCTGCGCGCCGACCGGCGCGCCGCGCAGTGGGTGCCGGCCTTCGAGCAGCAGTGGGCGGCCGCCCTCGAGGAATCGCGCCGCACGTTCTCCCTCGCCGGGCTGTACGAAGTCGTCCAGGAGTGGCAGGGCCTCATCGCCTCGGCTCCGGCGGTCGACGCGTTCGTCGCCTCCGGCTACAACGACAGCGACTTCATCGACATGGCGGAGCTCCGCGGCAGGCGCCGGTGACCGGACAGCCGTACGCGGTCCGCTTCTCCGCCCAGGCCGCCAAGGTCCTCGCCACCCTGCCCGAGCACGTCGAAGACATGGCTTGGGACGTCCTGGACGCCGCCGCCGGCGACCCGTGGGGCTTCCGGCAGTTCAACGCCGACGACCCCGAGGGCGAGGACATCCGCCACGCCTCCATCGGCCAACTCTCCCTCACCTACTGGGTGAACCGGCCCCTGCGCCGCCTGTCCGTCTTCACCATCACCTGGCTCGGATAGCCACCCGTGCAGGCGCCCTGACCCCGGCATCGCAACTGACGGGAGCAGGCCAGGCGAGTTCAGGCATCCCAGTAGACTCCAATGACCTCTGGCCTTCGGCCGGACGGCGAGGAACTGCGATGAATAAGGACACATGGCGGCAGGCATCGATGACTACCGGCGCAGGTGCTGGGACGCG
Organism: Streptomyces stelliscabiei; assembly: GCF_014873495.1. GTDB lineage: Bacteria > Actinomycetota > Actinomycetes > Streptomycetales > Streptomycetaceae > Streptomyces > Streptomyces bottropensis. The sequence goes on from NZ_JADBGF010000002.1 coordinate 104,888, forward strand.
GCTCTGCACGCCTATGGGACCAGCTACATCTTCCAGAAGCGGGCCGCCAACCTGAAGCGCAAGACCGACGTGCTGACCTGGGTCGGCTTCGCAGTCCCGCTGCTTATCGGAGCGCTAGTAGGAACGTTCGGTCAGAACAAGCTCTGGAGCGTCGTCCTTACTGTCGGGACTGTGATCGCGGCGGTACAGCTCGTTGTGAGCCTGTGGTCCCTCGTCAAGCGGTGGCCGGAGGAACTGGCCTACTCCTCTTCCTCGGCCACAGCCAACGAATCGCTGGCCTCCAGATTCGCCGCACTCGGTGAAGACCCCCCAGGGCTTCAGACGTTGCGGACCCAGGTCGACAAGCTCACCGTCGAAGACACCGCGAGGCGGGACAGGGACAACGAGAAGGGCGTAACGGATAAGGAGCGCCGCATGGGCATGCGCGCCGCGCTCCGGAAGTTTCAGCGCCAGTGCGCGACCTGCCACCAAGCACCGACAACGATGGAGCCATCCAACTGCGGTGTCTGCGGACAGTTCTGACAACCAGTAAGGACCAGTAGATGGACAGCAAGGCAGCTGCGGTCGTGCAGGGGTTCATCGCCCTCACCCCAACCCAACGCGACGAATTCGTCACCGCCGTCAACAGATACATCGAAGGTGACTGGCTAACCAAAGACCGCATTCGCAAAGACTCCGCGAGGGACTGGATCACCCACGTCGATCTGGGGCCGACCTCACAGAACTGCCCCTGCTGCGGCCGGTAGCAGCCGACCCCTCCCGACCCACGGCACGCACCGCCACGGCTTGGCTGTGGGACTGGTAGGACAGCGCCGTGGCGCTCCGCCGGATGACCGAGATCAGGACACAGCTTTGAGGGCCTGGACGCCGGCGACCCGGAAGGCGAAGACGTCCGCGCCGCGTCCGTCGGGCAGCTCTCCCTCACCTACTGGGTGAACCGGCCGCTGCGCCGCCTGTCCGTCCTAACCATCACCTGGCTCGGATAGCCACCCGCGACAACGCCTTGCTCCCGGCATTGCAACTGACGGGAGCAGGGCGTTTCTGATCGTAGCCACCGCCGTAGCCACCGCCGTATCCACCAGTAGCCAGCCGGGCGGCGACGCTGCCGGCCCGAGACGTGATCCGCCCGCGGCACAGCTCGACGGATCCGTCCCCGGTCACTGGAGGCCATGTCCACGCCCTATCTGGGCGTCCAGCGCCGCCTCCAAGGCCCGGTCCCGGCGCCGGTCCACAAGATCCGCAAGGCGGGCCGCAGCTGTGCGCTCGGCCGGGGTGAGTTCGTCCATGGTCGCCTCGATGGCATCACGGACACGCGCCGCGATGTCCTGGGCCGTGATGGCCTCGATCTCGACGGGCCCGGCCGTGTCGAGATAGCCGAGTTCGACCAAGCGCCGGACCGAGGCCCGGGTTTCCGCCGGGGGCATCTGGAGTTCGGCGATCAGCCAGTCGAGGTCGCCGTACGGGGCGCAGATCTCCCCCAGCCACCGGCACCGCATGTAGACACCGACGTCGGCCGCCGAAAGACGGGAGTCGGTGATCGGCCGGTGGGGCACGGCAAGCAGGTACGGCTCGCCGGTGTCGCTGCGCAGCTTCAGCGGCTCGATGGACACGCTACTGCCGCCCCGTCGAATCCCGGGCACCGCGCGGGGGACCCATGAGCTCAGGCAGCGAGTACCCGGACGCTTTGCGGAGCCTGGCCGCCATGACCGGCTCGAAGCCGTAGCGCAAGGCCTCCGCCTTTCCCTCCCGGACTTCCCCCTCCGTGACCGGCGTCCGGTACATCCGCTCCATCATCCCCGCCGTCCGGGCGTCCATGATCTGCCGCACACCGCCGCCGCTGATCGTCATACTCCCGTCGTCATGCCGGACCACCTCCGGCGAGCCGGCTGGCGGCACCAACACCTGCGTCAGCAGCTGCAGCGGCGTGCCGTCCGGCATTTGGCTGCCCACGACCGTTACCTCCGCGTGCAGGGCCTTCCACATCTGTACGACGTGCCGATCCGCAGGCCGGTGAAGAACCATGCCCAGCGGATCGACAACTGAGATCACCTCGCCCGGCTCCAGCACAGTGAAGCCCGCCTGCCGGTAGTACGGCGCCAGGGACAGGACAGTGGTGGTACCGAGCATCAGCCGGTAACCGAGACCTGCGTAGTGCACGGCGGCCGTCTCGATCAGGCGATGCCCCAGCCGGCGCCCGCGCACCTGCGGCGCGATCGACAGCGCTTCCGCTTCCACGATGTGGTGGGCAACGTACGAGCGGTGCTCCGGGCTCAGCATCTCGATCGAACCGATCCACCCCAGCGGCGGCGCCGCAGTCAGCACACCCACCACCTCGCCACGCCGCCGCTCGGCCACCCACGACGCGCGCACACCACAAGCGGGCTCGAGCCGGTGCCGGAGCGCGACGGCATGAGCCATCTCCGCCCCGATCCCCGGCTGGGTGAACTCCACCATCCCCAGCAACTCCGCCAGCGCCGCCTCGTCAGCCGGGCGCGGCTCCCGAACCAGCAGCCCACTATTCGCCGTACGCTGCGCCCGCCCCGCCGCCCGCACCCGCGATGCTCGTCCCATGCCCTCCCAACGAGCTGCTTTGGCATTTCGCCCCACCAGCGGCCCGAGATCATCCCTTGGAGGGACGACCGTCACCAAGCAGCGATCCGCCGTCGGCGGCGACACGCTGTGCGCACCAAATGCACTGCGGACAGGGGTCACCCACCCGGCGTCACACTGTGAGGCTGAGAGACTCACAGGGCGTTTCCCCAGTTAGACGCGGTGAACTTATGAGGCTGTGAGGGTGTGAGGGAGCCCGTGATACCGGCGGCTTCCGCCGTTGTGTTCGCCCTGCCCTCCATGTCACCAAGGACGCCGCGCCTCCTCGTACGGGTGAATCTCTCGCCCGCGACTCCCCTCGTTCCCTCTTGCGGGTGACGGGTTGTCAGTGCCGCTCTCTACCGTCCGAACCGTGACGACCCCGAAGCGCCGTGACGGCGCTCGCTGCCCAAGGCGGTGTTCATGAGCCTGACTTCAGGTATCCACTGTCC
>NZ_JADBGF010000003.1 GCF_014873495.1 Streptomyces stelliscabiei
TGCGACTTCTCATTTCGGTATCACCATCAGTTCTCACTTGGATGCCATGCATCTCTGCTGGTCACAGCACAGAACCGGTGACATCAGGTGAAAAGGCTTGGTGACATTGATTGAGAATCTCCAGCGCAGTGAAATGAGAAGCCCAAAGGAATGGCCGTCTGACCTGCAGTTTTCTATCCCAATCTTATTGGATGCTCGGTTCGGCGACCGGTCGTCCGGCGGTGCCTTGGGGCATGTTCGCTTGGGGCATCGAGTGGCGCGGCTCTGCTGGTCGTTCGCTGTGCGGCCGGCTCAGGTGTCGCGCGCTTCGGTGTCCGGAAGATTCGGGTGTGCCTGCCGGTGGCCGAGCGGGGCAGTGCGGGGGAAGGGAGCGTGCCACGCGTGGGGATATTTCGGCTGCCTGGGTGAGGGCTGTTTTGCCACAGTGGGGGAGTGGCTGATGAGTTTCGGTTCGTGGCGCTGCGTGCCTTCGCGCGGCCGCCGCGTCTGCTGGTGGTGTTGCCGTATGTCGAGGCGGAGTGGGTGCATAGGGCGGTGGTCTGGGCGCGCTGAGCCAGGTCTGGGGCGGTTGCGCGGGGACCGACGGCAGGGCAGCGGAAGCCGAACGGGCGCCACCGTTTCAGGTCGGCCGTGGGGCATCGACGGCCACGGCGCCCGAACGTACCGGTAGGCACTGACCTCTCGCGCGTAGGGAGAGAACAAAAGCCCAGCCCAGCCTGGGGCGCTGACCCAGCCAGCTCGCCCCCAGGGCCAGTGAAGTGCGCCCTGCCAGCGACGCGGACGGATCGACCCCGCACTTTGGGGACGACGACCCTCGCACTCGAAGGGGAGCGGGTGTGCGAGCTGCTCCATACGGCGGGCTGACCCCCACAAGTGTGGGGAAGACGAGTCGTCGTGCACCCCGCAGAGCAGCATCAGGGAACGACCCTCACGCAGGTGAGGAAGGACATCGCCCCGATCAGCGTCATCGACCAGGCTGGCAGACCCCGCGTGTGCGGGGAAGACGTCATCCGGCGCACCGTGCTCTGGATGTCCGACACACCCATGTGGGGAAGTCTCTCCCACTGATCGACAGGCCCCAGTGAACGACGACAGACTCCCACGCGTGTGGGGAAGACGCGCGGAGCGGGTCCCAGACGGTGTCGGTCCCGGACAGACCCCCACGCGTGAGGGGAAGAGGTGGCGTCGGGCCGCGGCACGCCGAGGTAGCAGGACAGACCCCCACGCGTGTGGGGAAGACACCGTCATCACCGTCGGCATTGTGGTTGCCGGGGACAGACCCCCACACGTGTGGGGAAGACACGTCGACGACGAGGAGTAGTCCTCACCGCCAGGACAGACCCCCACGCGTGTGGGGAAGACGCTGAGACCGTGCGCGAACTCGTCTCGACCCGGGACAGACTCCCACGCGTGTGGGGAAGACCGCGAGCGGGAGATGCAAGCGGCATACCGTCAGGACAGACCCCCACGCGTGTGGGGAAGACCGTCCAGGGTGTGCCGCGGGAAAGTACAGCGGGGACAGACCCCCACGCGTGTGGGGAGGACCCTTGCTGAACTGGAGTTTTGAAGATCGACACGTCGTCTTTCCCTGACTTTACATGCGTCGTGTTCGGCGCCAGACCTGCGTGCCAACGCTGTGGCGGGGGCCGGTGCGAGGGCGTCAGTGGACTGGGGCACGGTGATGCGTGCATCCGGTACCAAGGCCTCTTGTCGCTCCGTGCCTTGAGACGGAGACGGCGGGCTTGCTCGATCGTCCTCCTGGCCGAACGGGTGGGCCGACTCGGCCGGGGGTACATCGACTGCTGGCTGGCGGCGACGAGTTGCTCGCGGTCTCCGGCATCCGCTCCGTAGTCGCCCCTGCTCGTGCCGACGCGTGCGCTCCTCGGACAGGAGGCAACGGGTGCACGTACTCAGGCAGGCAGAGACGACTGTCCACACCCCACGCCACGCGTGGGGAAGGCGCCGAGGACGACCGAGCCACCGACGAGGTGCAGGACAGGCCCCCACGAGTGTAGGGAAGACGGCGGCGAGGTAGGAGGCTTCGGCGTGGAGCAGGACAGACCCCCGCGCGTGTGGGGAAGACTCCAGCCTGTTCTGGGCTAGGCCTGCGGAGTTGGACAGACCCCCACGCGTGTGGAGAAGGCCCTTGCTGAACTGGAGTTTTGAAGACCGGTAGGGCACGTTCTGCTCACTTTGCATGACCTGGCCGTGCTGGTGAGGGCCGTTGCCTGGAGGCGGTTGCCTTTGGTGGTGCGGCCTGAACTGCCCGGCCGGTAGAGGGATTTGGTTGCATCGGTAGCGCGGTGGTTGCGCTTACCTGTTGGGCTTCTCCCGTTGGGCGCGGGTTGACCCGGCGGCGTTGCTGGCGGGCGGGTGCTGAACGGAGGGTGTGGGCTTGATGCGGATGGATACGAGCCCTGCGGCGGCGCGCCCCTCGCGGTCACTTTCGGAGCTCCCGCGCGAGCCCGATCCCGTGCGCGGGGGAGGCGTCACTTGATCGCCTGGAGCGTGTACGACGGCGGAGAAACCCCCACGCGTTTGGGAAAGGCGCCTCATCTCTGGACGCGGATACGGCCTGGCAGGACCTACCCCCACGCGTGTGGGGAGGACTTCTACACCGAGCCAGAAGCGGTCGCCACGGTGGACAGACCCCCACGTGTGTGGGGAAGGCAGTTCACCGTCGAAGGAGCGCGGGATGCGGGGGGAACGACCCCTACGCACGTGGGGAGGGCGCCCCGCTGGTATCCCGTCTTTCCTCGCGTGCTGGACAGACCCCCACGTGTGTGGGGAGCCAAGGTGGGCTGGACCGGGTGTGCGCAATTCACCGACGAACCCCCACGTACGTGGGGAAGACGGCGACTACTTCTTCGGCAGCCGCGAGGAACTGGGCAGACCCCCACCTATGTGGGGAGGGCCGCGCATCGTCCAGCTTGCCGCCCTGCTGTACGGCTGATCCCCGCGCGTGTGGGGAAACGGGGCCCTGAGCGGCCCGTGATGACCAGCAGGGGCGCACCCTCACGGGGATGAGGAAACCGGTGAGATCGAATCGTAGGCTACACCCTGACCTCCCAAGGCCGCGTACGGGGGGAGATGCTCTACATGCGGCAGGATGGGTGAAACACCCCTGATTCCAGGGTGGGTTGACGTAGAGCGGAGCGGGAGCATTCGGTGGGGGTGCGGGAGGATGCCCGGCGCGACGGAATCAACCTGTCGCCGTGGGGCAAGTTCGACCGCGGAGAGCGGGCGGTGTATGCGCTGCTGTTCCATCTGCTGGATGTCGCGGCGCTCGCGGGTGCGGTCTGGGACGGGTACCTGACCCGCGGCCAGCGCCGGCTGATCGCCGCCGGACTGGGGCTCACTCTGGCTCAGGCGCGCTGCCAGGTGATGTTCATCGCCGGCCTGCACGATCTAGGCAAGTTGTCCGCGTTCCAGGAGCAGGAGGCGCATCCCTGGGCGCGGGTCAGTGACACGCTGCGCAGCGACACCTGTAACTGGCCGCGTATGCCGCATGAGCGGGCGTCCATGCACAGTGTGCTGCAGCTGCTGGCCGAGGCAGGCTATCCGGCGGACACTTCCGACAGCCCCGGTGTGTTGATTGCGCAGATCCTGGGCGGCCATCACGGCCGGTTCCTGCAGGTCGACATCGATGGCGCAGCCAAGGCATCTCGAGTCAACCTCGCCCTGGGCGGGTCGGCCTGGCAGGACGTGCGCCGCCGCTACTTCGCCCTGTTGCGTCATCTGACCGGCGCCACCGCGGTGCCGGCGGACGTGTCGGTGCCGGCGGCCGTGCTGATCACCGGGGTCGGCGTCATCGCGGACCGGCTGGCCAGCCAGCGCCACTACTGGCTGCCCAAGGCCCAGGCGCCGGCCTTTGGCGCCGGCGAGCACTTTTCCCTGGCCGTCCGGGACGCTCCCGGCGTGGTCGAGGAGTCCGGGCTGGTCCGTATCACTCTGCCGCAGGTGCCGTTCACCCAGGCGCACGGCGGCCTGGAGCGGCCGAACGCCCTGCAGGCCTCGGTGATCGGGCAACTGCCCGCCGTGGTGGGGGAGAAGGGGCCCGGCATCCTGGTGGTCACCGATGCCACCGGTGGCGGAAAGAGCGTCACCGCGCTGGAAGCAGCACGGATCTTCAACGCCTCCGGTGACACCTCAGGCATTCTGTGGCTGCTGCCGACCATGGCCACCACGGATGCCGCCTACGACCTCCTCGAGGCCTACGTTGCGGCCCACCATCCCGAGCACGCCCCGGTCTCCCTGGTCCACAGTCACAGCTACAACAACACCGCCTACACCGACCACCGCCTGGCCGCCCGTGAACCCTCCACCAGCGACGCCTACTGGCCCGACAGCGACGACGGCTACGGTGATGAGGGCAGGCCGACTGCGGGGGAGCGGCCCGAAGAACGCGTCACGGTGCCCGACGGCTGGCTGCGCGGCTGGGACAGGGCCCTGCTGGCCCAGTTCACCGTCGCCACCCACGACCAGGCCCTCATGGCCGCCCTTCCGGTCCGCTTCAGCGCCCTGCGCATGTTGGCCCTGTGCGGGCGGACCGTCATCGTCGACGAAGTCCACGCCCTGCCCCCGTTCATGCGGCAGACACTGTCCCGGCTGCTGCACTGGCTCGGCGCCCTGGGCTGCCCCGTGGTGCTGCTGTCCGCGACTCTGCCCGGCCACATCAGCAGCCAGCTCGTGCGCAGCTATCTCGACGGCGCCGGCCACCCGCACCCCGCAACAGCCCACCTGGACTGCCGGCCCCCCTACCCGGGCTGGCTCTACGCCGCCGCCTCAGACGCCTCCCTCACCCGCATCGACCCAGCCGCGGCCGACGCCCACGCCGACCGCCACCGCCGCCGCGCCGACCTCCGTCTCCACCCGGTGCGCCACCCCTCCTGCACCGACCCCGAGGACGCCCCGGCCCGCGAGAGCCGACTGGGGCGCATCACCCAGGAGATCGCCCCCGTCGCCCGCTCGGGCGGCTGCGCGGCCGTCTACTGCGCCACCATGGCCGACGCCCAGACCACCTACGCGCACCTGACAACCGCCCTCAACTGGCCGGACGGCGGCCCCGACGGCCAGCTGCTCCTGCTGCACGCCCGCCTGCCGGGCTTCCAACGTGAGGCCCTCACCCGCCGCGTCCGCACCGCCCTGTCGGCGACCGGCGAGCGCCCTCGAAGGCTGGTGGTCATCACCACCAGCCTGCTGGACATGAGCCTGGACGTCGACGTTGACGTCATGGTCAGCGACCTGGCCCCCCTGCAGACCCTCCTGCAACGCCTGGGCCGCCTGTGGCGTTTCGACCACATCAAGCGGCCCGACTGGCTCTGCGGCGACGTCCCCCGCCTGATCGTCCTGGAGCCCACCGACCACCGCGGCCGCACCCTCCTGCCGCCCGCCTGGCGCCCGTTGGACTCCCCGTTCCTGCCGCTCGCCACCGCCGCCTACCTCGCCCGACGGCCCGAACAGCCGCTCACCCTGCCCGACGACGTGCAGCAGCTCGTGGAAGCCGTACACGGAGACGCCGACGCCCTCGCCCGCACCGACGCCGCCCTGCGCCGCAGCCACACCCTGCACCAGGCCCGCACCCGCACCGAGGAACACCACAGTGCCCTGCACCTCGTGCCGGCCTGGCACGACACCCTCTCGCTGTCCGACCTGCACCGCCAGAACCTGCACCCCCGCGAGGCCGCCACCCGCCTGGGCGCCATGCCCCGCCGTCTCCTGCCCGTCTACCGCATGTCCGGCGGCCGCCTCACTCTGGACGCGGCCGGCACCCGGCCGCTGCCCGAGCACCGCAAACCGACCACCGCCCAGATCCGCACGATCCTCCAGCACACCCTGCCCGTCCCCGCCGCCTGGGTCGCCGGCCGCACAAGAGACCACCACATCCCCGCCTCCTGGCGCAGCCACGCCCTCCTCGCCGACCTCGTCCTGCTCCCGCAGGACGCCGGCGACCCCTCCCGGCCGGTGCGCTTCGGCCGGCACCGTCTGCACCTCGACGACGCCCTGGGACTCGTCCACACCGAAGACTGAGCCGCTTCCCGCCTCACACCGCCCGCCCGAACTCCCCTCACGGGCATCGCCGCTGCAGGAAGGCCGGATCTTCCTGCCCGAGGCACGCAGCAGCGCGATGCCAGAAGACAGAAGGCGGCGAATTCTCATCCCAGGCCGCCAGGGCTTCTCATCCGATGCCACCCTGCCGCTAGCTGGGGCCAGACAGGAATGCCTGACATCTGAGCGAGAACCGGCGGTGACACTGAAATGAGAAGTGACAGTTGTCGCACCGTCGGCACGGATTGAGGAGTGCGGTCCGGAAATGACTTACGTTCAAAAAAGGGGAACCGACCGGTAATTTTCGGCTGAACTATGTGGTTCGGAAGCTGCTTGTCTATAGCTAATATGGAAACGCGGAGCCGGACTGACGTTCGAGTCCGGTCTCGCGCGCCCTGCCTGCTGCGCTGTGTGCACCACACCCTTGGTGTCCCCGTGTAGCCGGGGCGGCACGTCGGTGTGGCCTGACCCGGCCCGCGCCCTGACAGTCTCCCCTTCCTTCTCTTTCCTGCCGCCCTGATGCGCCCCCGGCGTCATAGCGTGCGCAGAATTCCCGCCCCGGCGCACGAATCTTCCCTGAAGTCCCTCTTTTGTTCGCACCCTGCAATGGATCCTGTGTGTCTTCCCCGCGTTTTGAGACCGACAAAGAACCGTGTATTCCCGTCCTCTTCCCGGACGGGCACCAGGAGGAGCTGGGATGGCGGGACGTGCTGCTGCGCGCCCACCTCATCAAGGACCTGGCACTTCCCGTCCCGCCGGCGGCATCTGCCGTCTTGCGCCTACTCGTGGTCATGGCCGCACGGGTCAGCGGCCTGGACGCACGAGGACCGGGGCGCATGACGGCACGTCAGTGGGCTGCCCGCCGAAGGGAGTTACTGGCGCATCCCGCCGGGTTCGACCCCAACGCCGTTCACGCCTACTTCGACGCCTACATCTGGGACCTGTTCCACCCGGCGCGGCCGTTCCTGCAAGACCCGAGACTGGCCAGCCAGTGCCCGCAACGCGCCGGCGTCAACAAGCTGGTCTTCGGCCGTCCCGAGGGCAACAACCTTTCCTGGCTCAGCCCGCATACGGACACCAACCCGCAGCCGGTGCCCAGCGCCCAGGCGCTGTGGCACATGCTCATCCACCACTACTACGGCGCGGCCGGACAATGGTCCGTGCGCACCGTAGGCGATCGCTCCCTCAACCGGGCTAAAGCCGGCCCACTGCGCTCGAGTCTGTCCTTCCACCCCCTGGGCCGGACCCTGTACGAGACCCTCCTGGCCGGCATCCCCAAGCCCGACTCGTCCTGGCCGGACACAGTGGACCACTGCCCGTGGGAGGAACCGCTGCCCCACCCCGACCCCGACGACGACGGTGACCCCGTCGAGGGCCCGGACCCCGATACCGCGCCGCCGCCGGTGTCCTCACCGGGCCGTCTGCTGACCGGCCGCTCGCGTCACGCCGTCCTCCTCATCCCCGCACCGGACGGACGCCACGTGACCGACGCCTACCTGACCTGGGCCACCCAGAAGAAACTCCCGGCCCTCGACCCGTACCTCATCCATCACTTCCATGCGGACGAACCGGTCACCCGACGCCACCGACCACGCCGCGCGGACGCCGACCGGGCCCTGTGGCGCGACCTGGACGCGCTGCTGCTGGCGGGCGACGAGGACGACCGCAAAGGCACCCAGGCAAAGAGCGGAAAAGGCCGCTACACCGTCCAGCGACCCGACGCCTTCACGACCCTCAACGACCTGCCCCCCGACCTGCGCGCCGCCCTGCGGGTGCGGGTCTACGGATTCGACCAGGACGGCAAGACCACCAACCGCACCTGGTACACAGCCCTGACCCCGCCGATCTGGCCCTGGATGCAGGAATGCGACCCAGCCGCGACCGAGCGGATCGCCGCATGCCGCAAGGCCGCCGAAGAGATCGGCGCCCACCTCGACAGCCTCTCCCAGGAAGCCTGGAAGCAGACCACCAACGCCGGCAGCCCCCGCCACCTGCCGCCCTGGACCCGCAGCGCCCGCACCCTGTACTGGCCCCGCGCCGAGGCCACCTTCTGGAACCTGCTGAACGAACCCGCCCGCAGCGCCCGCGCGGCGTTCGCCGCGGACGCCATCGACGCCCTGCGCACCGCTACCCGCCCGGCGATCGCCCAGCACTTCCGCGCCGCGGAAGCCGTCGCCACCGCCCTGGCCCAGCTGCGCCTGCGCAGCCGCTGATCCTCCCTCACCACATCCCTCTGCCCACTCTTTCTTGCCGCCTTCGGAGGCTGCCGCCCCTATGCCCGTCACCACCGCGCAACGCCGCGCCCACTACGACGACTTCGTCCACCAGGTCATCACCCTGTGCGCGGTCAACGGCATCCGCGCCGACCTCAACTCGGGCTTCGGACGGCCCGTCGCAGAGTGCTCCCGGATGCCCGAGCACCTCACCCGGCACATCGCCGGCTTCGGAGCACGCCGCGCCCACTACACCGTGGCCGCACTCATCGCCCTGCACCCCGACCTGCCCCACGAAGAAGGCCCCTACCAGCCGGAACAGCCTGCCCCCGGCAAGGACCAGGACGCCACCACACCGACCGCGAACACCGCTCCAGCATCCAACCCGTCGGGTCCGGCACCGGCGGCGAGCACGGCTGAGCGGCCCTGGCGCCGCCGTCCCGATCTCGGCACCCACCTCGCCATCGCCGTGGCCCGCTACGGCTTCAAAGAAGCCACCATGACCAACCGCGTCAAAACCCTCACCCGGCTCGACACCTCGCTGCTGCACCCGAGGCTGTGGACGCTGACCGGCCACCTGAACAGCCGCGGCGCCGCCCGCCTCGACTTCGCCGTCCTGCTGGAGGACCTGGCCTGGTGGGACGACGACCACCTCGAGACCGCCGCCCGCTGGCGCGAGAACTACTTCCTCACCCTGCACACCCTGACATCCAAGGAGCAGTGACATGACCGCCTACGCCCCCGCCCGCTACGCCGACTTCCACATCCTGCACCCGCTGCCCGCCTCCCTCCTCAACCGAGGAGAGGACGACCTGCCCAAGACCCTGCAACTGGGCGGCGTAGTCCGCGCCCTGGTGTCCTCGCAGTCCTGGAAGCGGGCCGTGCGCCTGCGCCTGGAGGACGTCCTGGACGAGCACGCCGCCCGCACCCGCATGCTGCCCCTGCGGGTGGCCGACGCCCTGCGCGCGGCCGGCTGGCCCCCCGACCTGGCCGCCTTCGCAGGAACCCAGATCGTGCGCTCGGCCACCACGGAAGGCCTCAAGACCGAGGAAAACCAGCGCGGCATCACCTCGGCCACCCTCTACCTGCCGCGCGACGTCCTCGACGACCTCACCGACCTGTGCACCGAACACCGCCCGCACCTCGAAGAAGCCCTCGCCAAGGAAACCGCCGCACAGACCGCCCCGGCCAAGGGCACCCGCAAGAAGCCCAAGGCGGAGGCCGTCCTGCCCACGCCCAGGGTTGCTTCCGTGATCCGCCGGCGCACCGCGACCATCAACCTCTTCGGCCGCATGCTCGCCGAGGTGCCCGACGCCCACGTCGACGGCGCCGTGCAGATGGCACCCGCCTTCACCGTCCACGCCAGCTCACCCCAGCCCGACTACTTCACCGCCGTCGAGGACTGGGCAGCCCCGAACGAGGCCGGCAGCGCCCACCTGCAGACCGCGTTCTTCACCACCGGCCTGCTCTACCGCTACGCCACGGTCAACCTCACCGAACTGACCCGCAACCTGAACGGCGACCACGAACAGGCTCTGCACCTGCTGCGCCTGTTCGCCGACGCCTTCATCGACGTCATGCCCGGCGCGAAGAAGACCTCCACCGCCCCGCACACCTACCCCCACCTGGTCCACTACACGATCCGCGACCGCCGCCCCGTCTCCTACGCCGCCGCTTTCGAGCAGCCCGTCAAGCACGCCCCCGGCGGCGGCTACACCGCCCCCGCCGTCACAGCCCTGTCCGAGCACGCCGCCGGGCTGAACCGGCTGCTGGGCACCCGCCGCCTCGTCGGCTGCGGCTACGCCACCCTGCACCCCGGCCCCGTCGACCACCTCGGCACCGCCCACGCCGGCCTCGACGACCTCATCGACGCCCTCACCAAAAACGCGGCCCTGCCCACCGGTACCCCCGTATGAACGGCATCCTGCTGCGCCTGGCCGCACCGCTGATGTCGTTCGGAGAACACGCCGCCTTCCACTACCGCGACACTCTCCCCTTCCCCTCCCGCTCGGCCCTCATCGGCCTGTTCGCCGCCGCCGACGCACGCCCCCGCAACGAAGCCCTCGCCCCCGACCCGGCCACCGGCAAAACCCCCTACACCGACCTGACGTTCACCGTCCGCGTCGACCGCCCCGGCACCCGGCACACCGACTACCACACCGTCGGCGGCGGCCGCCCGCACCGCCAAGGCCTGCGCACCAGCAGCGGCGCCTACCGCCCCCGCGAGAAGTCCACCCTCATCACCAAACGGGTCTACCTCGCCGACGCCGTCTTCACCCTCGCCGTCCAAGGACCCGACCCGTTCCTGGAACACCTCACTCAGCGGCTCGAACAACCCGCCTTCGGCCCCTACCTCGGCCGGCGCGCCTGCCTCCCCAACGAACCCCTCGTCCTCGGCGGCCCGCGCCCCGACCCCGTCGGTGAACTCCTCCACCACGTCCCGCTCAGCCTCACCACACCACCCCGCGCAGACCAGGCCACCGTGCCTGTCGCCTTCGTCTGGGAACACCCGCCCTCCCACGTGCCTGCCGCGCGTAGCGAACGCGAAGTCGCCGATGTCCCCCATGACTTCACTCCCACACGGCGCTTCCACAAGACCCGCCGCACCTGGCACACCACCGAACCCCTGCCCGCCGCCCTGTACGCCCCGCCGCCCGCACTCACCGAACTGACCGCCTACATCCGCCAGGACGCCACCCCGTGACCAGCACCCCAACCGCCGCCCTCGCCACCACAGCGACACTGACCCGGATCCGCCTCAACCGCCGCAGCCCGGCCGCCCGCCGTGACCTGGCCGACGCCGTCAGCCTGCACAAGAGCGTGATGCTCCTGGCCCCCGACGACCTCGGCGAAAACCCCCGGCAGCAGGCCGGCCTGCTCTTCCGCCTGGAAGACGCCACCGACGACACCCCACCCACCCTGCTCGTCCAGTCCCACCAGCCGCCCGACCTCACCCGCCTGCCCCACCACTACGGCACCGCCGAAACCCGACCCCTGCACCCCATGTTCCAGGCCCTGACCCCCGGCCGAGCGGTGCGCTACCGCATCACCGCCAACGCCAGCGCCGCCCGCCGCGTCCTGGACGACCACCACCCCGTCGACAACAAGCACGGCAGAAAAGTCGTCGCGCTTCACGGCGACGACGCCCTCGCCTGGTGGCAGCGCCGCGCCCACCAAGCCGGCCTCACCCTGACCACCACCGACATCACCCCCGCCCGCTTCCCCCGCACACGCCGCCGCGCCGACAAGCCCGGCGAACAAGCCCACTCTCCCGGCCCCATGCACGCACTGACCCGCTTCGACGGCCTGGCCACCATCACCGACCCCCACCAGCTCAGCCACGCCCTACTCACCGGCATCGGCCGCGGCAAGCCCTACGGCGCCGGCCTGCTCACCCTCGCCCCCGCCTGACCCACCGCCCCGACGCCCACCACCCCAAGGAAGCCACCCGAACACCCGTGCCAGCCATACCACCACCCACCGGCCCCTACGACCTCACCTCCCTGCGCGCCGCCGCCGTACGCCGACTGCTGCGCCTGCGCGCCGCAGACCGCCTCGCTCACCACGATGTCCGTACCGTCGCCGCCGGGTTCGACGTCCACTGGCGCACGGTGCGCCGATGGATGGACAACGCCGACGCCCACCACGGCACCTACACCCCCCAAGGCCGCCGCCACTTCACCCTCACGCCGGCCATGCATGAAGCCCTGGCCCGATGGAACGGCAACGCCGCAGCTACCTACCGCGAACTCGTCGCCGACGGCATCTTTGGCAACCCGCCCCGCGTATCCCAGGCAACCTTTTACCGCGCCGTAGACCGGGAACTCAGCCCCGGCCAGCGTGTCGCCCTCAGAGGGGGTGAAGCCGCCCGCCGCCGACACGATGTGCACGCCTTGCGCCCCCACGGCAACCGCAACGACGTCTGGGAGACAGACCACGTCGAAGCCAGCGTCTTCGTCAACGTCGACGGGCGCCGCCGCAAACCCTGGATCACCTGGTTCATCGACCACACCACCGCCGTCATCTGCGGGCTGGCCATCACCCCCCACCAGCCCAGCCAGGACGCCATCCTGGCCGCCGCCCGCGACGCCATCCTCTGCACGGATCACCACCGGCCCTTCGGCGGCATCCCCCGCAAGATCCGCACCGACCGCGGCCGTGACTTCCTGGGCAAGTGCGTGGACGAGGCGTTCAAAAAGTTCGGCACCGAACTGATCGTCCTGCCGCCCTACAGCCCCCACCTCAAAGGCACCGTCGAAGCCATCAACGGCGCCGCCAAGCACATGCTGTTCAAAGGACTGCCCGGCTACGCCCACACCCCCCGAAGCCGTCGCGACCGCCGCGGCCAGCCCCTGTGGGCCCTGGACGACCTCCTCGACTACGAAACCTTCATCACCGTCGTCCTGGACTGGGTGGACTGGTGGAACAACGACCACACCATCGCCCGCCTCCACCGGCGCACCCCCGCCCAAGCCTGGCACGCCGACCTCACCCCCATCGACACCCTCGACCCCGCCGACCTGCACACCTACACCCTCACCGACGGCGGCCCACCCCTGAAAATCACCAGCAAGGGCGTCCGCTGGAAAAGCGCCTACTACGTCGGCGACTGGATGCACGGCCACTCAAGCGCCGGCGAGATGGTCCGCCTGCGCCACGAACCCCACCACTACCACCGCGTCGAGCTCTACGACGCTCACACCCTCAGCTACCGCGGCTCCGCCTTCCGCAGCGACGAGATGAGCCCCCGGCAATCCCGCGCACTACGCAACGCCCGCCGACGCGAAGCCGACCGCTACGCCGCCAAAGCCCGCCGGGCCCGCAAGAACGCCAACCCCCGCTACGCCGCCACCAGCATCGCCGCCGCGCCCGAGCCCCTCAACCGGCTCACCGCCAGCCAGGCAGCCGCCCAGCTACGCGAACTGCAGACACCGGAAGGTCACCTGCAGGCCGAGGCCCGGCCCGACCTCCTCAACCGGCCCCAGCCCGACTCCGCCCGATGGACGAAACCCCGGCCCGGCCCCAAGCCCCAGGACACCGAGTGACCCACCCGACCACGCCCGAGAACCAGCCGACCGCCGGCCCGAACTACCACTACATGGGCCTGCCCGGCGCCCGCGCCATGCTGACCCAGGCCAGCGCAGAGACCTACGCCAACCTCGTCACCAGCCTCAACGCCGACGCCGGCAAAGGCGCCATCATGTGCGTCCACGGCGGCGTCGGCCTGGGCAAGACCTTCGCCGTCAACAGCCACCTCGACGACCTCGCCCCCCACACCACCCTGCGCATCAAAGTCGGCTCCGCCAAAATCCAGGCCCTGCGCGCCGCCCTGTACAAAAAGCTCGACCTACCCGGCGAGGCCCCCCTCAACAGCACCCGCTGCGAAACCATCCTCAAGGAAGCACTGTCGGAAACCCCGCGCGTCCTGGTCGTCGACGAAGCCCAGTGGCTCGACACACGGGCCTTCGAATTCATCCGTGAGCTCTGGGACGACGAGGACACCCGCCTCGCCGTCGTCATGGTCGGCGCCGAAACCTGCTACCAGAAGATCAAGAACCGTCCGGCGCTGGATTCCCGCATCCTCGTCTGGCAGCGCTACAAGCCCCTCACACCCGCCGAAGTCCTCACCATCATTCCCGAGTACCACCCGCTGTGGGCGGACGTACCCGCAGAGGAATTGCTGTGGATCGACGACGTCGCCTGCCACGGCAACTTCCGCCAGTGGGCCAAAATCACCTACCTGCTCTGGGAACAGCACGACGGCCCCGGCTCGAAGAGAGCTGGCAGCACGCCTCCGACGAACCCGCCCACGCCGCACGGCGCGGCCACACCGCTCCTTCCCTACAGCCGGGACCTCGTGCGCGCCGTCCTCAGCCGCCTCGACCCCACCCAACGTCACACCGACTGAAGCGCTGCTCCGGCGTCTCGGCGCATCCGCACCGCCACCGGAGCTGGCGGTGCGGCAGGGGAACTTTTCATGTCCACGCTTGTGCTGCTCGTAGGCCTGCTCTTCGGGCTGGTCGGCCTGATGCTGTTCGGCGGCCTCGTCTATCTTGTACACCACCATCCGACCTGGGCTGTGCCGATCGGCGTCGGCCTGGCCGGACTCACGCTCATGGGCACCATGATCACAGTGATCACCTCCCGATGATGGACGTCGTGTAGCCCGGCGCACTGGCGGTGCACCGCTCCCCGGGATTGGTGGAGGTTCTATGCGTTGACTCCAGCCGCCGGTTGGGGCTGGCATTGAGCAGCTCTCGTGGGGGAATGTGAAGCCGGACTGGCGGTCGGCGAGCGTGGGCTCGTTCGACGAGAGCAACCGTCTCGTCGGCGTGAGCTTGGTGCTGCTGCTGCGGCCGTTGCCGAAGCCGAAGCGGTATTTCGCCTACCTGTCCGGCGCTGGCGGCGAGGCCGTCGAAGTCACTGATCCGGCTGTCGCAGTGCAGAGGGCGGCGACACTGCGGCCCAATGCAGCAACAGGGCATACTGACACGCGGCTGCGGTTGGTGGCGGTAAGCCGGCATCAACTTCGACTCGGCGGCTACGAAATTCCGCGCAACCTTTGTAAGGGACGGGTTGACCAGTGCGGGCGTCGAGATTTGCGTCAGGTGGCCGCCGTGGTGACTGCCCGCGTCAGAGGATGACTGCTGCCCAGCGCCCGAAGGCAGTCCTCCTGTAGTGCGGCCAACATAACCGCAGCCGGCTGTGCGCCCTGCGTGCGGCGTGCGACCAGGAGTTGGTCATATCGGGTTGCCAGAGTGCGAGGGTGGGAGGCGCCGTGGAAACGCTCTTGATCACGGAGTACCTCTGACAGGACTTCCAAGGCCCTTTCCGGCTCACCGGTCTCTGCCAGGAGCTTGCCGAGTTGATGGCGGGTGCTCAGAGTGCGTGAATGCAGACCGAGAACACGCTCCTGGTCGCCCAGGACAGCCTGCAGCGTTCGGATGGCCTGGTGAAGGTCACCGGAACGGGCGACCAAGAGCGCCAGTTCGAAGCGGGTGCTGAGGGTGTGCGGATGCGCTGCGCCCAGAATGCGCTCCTGGTCCTCGAATAGCTCGGTGATGCAGGTGAGGGCTTCGGAGGTCCGACCGAGGTGGCCGAGAGTTCGGCCCAGTTCCTGACGCGCCAGCAGGACGTCCACATGAGCCGATCCCAGGGCTGCCGTCATGGTGGGGAGCAGTTCCCGAAACAGGTGCAGTGCCTGCGAGGCGTCTCCGCTGTCGCGCAGAAACCTGGCTCTGCTGCTACGGGTCACCAAAGTTGCCGTATGACGGGGGCCCAGGACGCGCTGTCGGTCCGAGGCGAGACGATCGAGGAGAACGACGGCTTCCGAGAGCCGGCCCGCCTCAGCGAGGTACCGCGCTATGTCGTGGCGTGCAGCGAGGGTGTCGGGGTGATCCGGGCCGAGCAGAGCATCACGCTCCTGGTGCAACTGGCGCAGCAGGCGTACGGCTGCCAGCGGCTGTCCTGCATTGCCCAGGGCGATGGCGTGCGCATAGTCGGCATCGGGAACCCCATGCCGGCGGGCTGTGTCGAAAGCTCCCAGCGCGATGGACGGCCGCATCAGGTCTACAGCGGCCCAGCCGACGTCGAAGGCCTCCTCCGGCGCTATAGCAGCAAGGAGTACCTCCCAGCTGTTTTCCGGTATGGCCGACAGTCCGGGAAGATCGATCAAGTAGTCGAACGCCAGATAGCGGCCCTGGTCAGGCAGCAGAAGGCTACTTGCCCCCTGCACCGGCGCGGTGGCCCACGCCAGCGCGTCCTCCAGAGGCTCCGGACGCAGGACGGCTCCGCCGCGAGCGGACAGGTAGATCTCGTGCAACGGCACCAGCAGCGATGCGTCCACGGGCCGGTGCAAGCCCATACGCCGACAGTCGACGGCGGCGGCGACCAACGCGGCACCGCGCGGATGCTCACCCGTGTGCCAGGCGTGCGTCCAGTCGTTGAGCAGTTCCGGACCTGCCGCCAGCACCTCGGCGATCCCGAATCGATCGGATGCCTGAGCCGCCGCCTTCAGCCGCGGATCCCGATCCGCTTCCCGGGCCCGCCCGACCTCCTGCGGTGACCACAGACGATCCAGCTCCACCGGTTCTCCGGCATGGAGCAGCACCTCACGGCCGGCCCGCCAGGTTGCTGCGTCGGTGACGTCACGCTGCCGCGCGCTGTACCTGTCGTACTCCTTGCTGCGCATCGACGCCAAGAGCACCACCTGCCGTTCCGGACCAGCGAGCATCGCTTTGACCATCTCCAGAGTGATGCCTCCGGCTCGCAGAAACTGGTCGAATTCGTCGAACCACACCACACAACGCCGGGTCCCGCTGACAGTGGAAGACAGCGTCTGCAGGTCGTCCGACGGCCGCGCCTGCAACAGGGCGAATTCGGGAACAGCCATGCGCATGGCCTCGTAGGCCAGCCGGGACTTGCCGGCCGTCGAGTCACCCACGATCAGGACAAAGCCCCCCTGCCGGATCCGCCGCACGACGTCGTCGAAGCGGTCTCGCTTGACGAACGCAGGCACTCGGGTGGCCCCCTGACGGGCGCTACGACGCAACGCCGCAGGATGGACCCCCAAACTGATTGGATCCACCGCGTCCCGCACACGCATCGTTCGAGCGGCCAGCTCTCTCCCGCGGGCCGCAGCGGCGTGACGTTGCTGACGGTGAGCCGAGAGAGCAGTCCGCGTCTCATCGGCGAAGACACCGGTCACCGCAGCGGCAACAGCAGCCACGGCAGCCGTCCAGCCTGCAGGCAGCCAGGCTGAGGTTGCCAGTGCTGCGCCCGCCCCACCCGCCGAAACGCCGAGCAGGATCACCCACAGGCGAAGCGACCGCCACACCCTGCCCTCCACCATCACGGACGGAACGGCACGCCGTCCCACGTACACGTCACATGCCGAACACGGACGGCCTCACCCATATTGAAGCGCAACAACCGAAGTTGGACCCCAACAGGAAGAAAAATGCCTGATCCGCACCAGACTTGCCCCACTGGGCGAGGGCGTACCCCGATGTCTTCGGATGGCAGCAAGACGATGACGGCAGTGCCGCGGCACCCGCCTCATGACGCCCTGCGGCGGGGCTCTACCGGCAATTTCCAAGAGGCCGGGCCTCACACGCGGCCGCTCAGTGGCCAGCCTCCGGGCGCGGGAAACAGCTCGGTGCTGATCATCTCGACGCGCTTCCAGCGCAGACAGGACCGCTTGCCGAGCGGTGAGTCCGTCATCCGGCCGGTATGTGGGGCGGCCAGAGGCAGGCGACGCTGAGCTCCCCGCGTGGAAGAACCGGCCCAGCGTCCGGGGATCATCCCCACGTGCGCGGGGAACAGGCTTCTTGACCTGCGGCTCTAGGCGAGACGAAAGCGGTTGGTGAGCGCTTCCGCGGACTCCAACAGTCAGGGCGTACAGACAGCCAACGATCACTGCATGCGTCACTCCTTGGCCAAATTCTCCCGGTGCCCGCTCTCCTCACCGACCGTTCGGCCAAAGCTGCGGCTGATGTCCGTGCCCCATGTCAGGCTGTCGGCGTGATCATGCAGCCCCCTCACGACGCGGCCGACTTCGCCTTCAGCCCGACCGACGCCCTGGACATACCCGTCGTCGTACGCGACTTCAGCTCGCTGCGGCGGCCCTCCGAACCTTTGTGGAGGGGTGCCACACAGCCGTGGCCGGGGGTGGCCGACATGCCTTCGTACGGGACCTACCTGGCGACCACGACCTGGCGGCAGGTCCTCCTCGCGGCCAAGGGCGTCGGGCGCGACCTGACCCCGTGGCTGCGCCGCACCCCCTGGCTCGCCGTCAACGAGCTCATCTCCCGTACCGCCCCCCTCCAGGCCTACCTCCAGCTCAAGGACGTGCCCGCACCCGCGCCCGCGGCCGGCCGCAGGCTCTTCGTGAACGCCCTCTACCAGTACGGCAGTGAGCGCAGCGCCCACTCCGCCTTCGGCTACCACTTGGGCATGACGATGGCGCACTGGCTCTGCGCCGGGATGGCCGGCCTGGGAAGCACCTGGCATCTCGAAGCCCGAGGTCCGGGCGGCCTGCCCGGCTTCACCGACCCGGCTGCCAAGCTGCCCGACCTGTGGGGCAACCACCACGCCGCCGGCCTGCCCTGGCTGATCGAGGCGAAGGCAGCCCGTGCACTCGGCGCAGGGGTGCTGAAGAACGGGAGAATCCAGCTGGACGGTGGCAGCGCCCTCATGCCCGGCATGGCACACCGGCAGGTCCTCTGCGGCACGTCGCTGCCCGGCAATAAGCCCGGCAAGTGGGAGCAGGACCACCTGTTCCTGGCCCTGCATACGGCCCACCTCCACGGCGGGCCGCAGACCGGCGCCTCCCCGGCCGGCAGTCCGCAAGGCGACGCGGAGGATTACGTCGCCGATGACCCCGAGGCCCTGATGGCCGTCACCCGGCAGCAGCTCCTGACGTACCAGGCCTTGGCCTTCGGGGCCGTGGAGCAGCGGCGCGTCGTCCCGATGCGCCGCGACCGTACGGAGCGCGGGCGTCACCGCACCGGTTCCCTGACACTGCTGGAACACGACGAATTCACCACCGGCCTGCGCCGTCGGCTGCGCGCGCAGAAGGTGGACACCGAGGGGAGCCTGGCGTCGCACACGGACGCCACCGCGTTTATCGCCGCCCGCATCCCCGGCACCGGCATTCACCTCGGTCTCTCCCGCCGCCTCTACGCGGCGTGTGAGGCCCTGTTCCTCCAGCTGACCGACATGCCCGACACCGTGGCCTTCGCCGACGGCCCCCGCCTGAACGACCCCGGCTTCGGTCAGGACCAGGACGACGACGAGGCCCGCGAGCAGTACGCGCGTCGGGCTCGCCAAGCCCACTACGAGCAGGAGCAGCGGTACCGGACGCGAGTTCGTGAGGCGGTGAGCACGGCCTTCCGGCTGGCTGAGGAACACCCGGAAGACAGCTGGCTCACGGACCCGCCTCTTCCCGTACGCGTGGACGACCCCGACAAGCCCCTGCTCCTCGAAGCCGCCACGGCAGAGAGTTACCTGGCCCTCGAGCCGACCGACCCCGTCCTCTCCACGGCGGGCCGCACCGCCTGAGCTTGTTCGTCGTCCACCAGGATCTGTCAGGCCTGCCGATGGCCTCTGGGGGCTCGGGGCGTTTGCCGGCCTGGCCGACGTCGTCGCTGAAGCACGCTGGCTGCCTCGGTGGCGTTGCGGGTTGCCGGGCAACTGGATCATGGAGTGAGGCCGCTACAGGCACCTCGCCACGACGCGTCCCCGGGCTCGTGAACGCTGGTGCAGGGGCGGACGAGGATTCTGGGGTGGTTTACCGGCCGCAGGTTCTGGAGCGGCCCCAAGTGCTCGGTGATCAGTTGGTGCCGGGCTGGTCCTTGACTGGGGCCGTCGCGGTTGCGGCCGGTTCCGGGGTGCCGGTGGTGGTGTAGTAGACGGAGCTGCCCTGCTTGGTGCGTTGGGCGTGACTCTTGGCGACAAGTCCTTCGACGGTGGTGCGTACGACGGTGGTCTTGATGGCGCGGTCGGGGTGGGCCTGGCCGAGTGCGGTGGCGATTTCCGCTGCGGAGCGGGGTTCGCTCTGATCGGCGAGGTGGCGGCGGATCAACTCGACGAGGGTGGTCTGGGCCGCCTTCGCTGCCGTCGCCTTGGCTGTGGCCTCGGGCTTCTTGGCGGCTGGCTTCTTGACCGCCTCGCCGCTTTGCGTGGCGGCAGTCTTCTTGGCCCGTACCTGCTTGCCCGCACCGGGCTGCGCGGTGGTCTTCTGCCGCGGTACCGAGGGCGTTGCCGCCGCTTCGGGGGCAGGCTGCGCGGCGGTGTCTGTGGCGCCAAGTGCCTTTTGCATGCTCGTCAGCACGGTGTGGTCGTGTTGCAGGGCGACCAGTTGTTCCTGCAGCGCGTCGATTTCCGCGCCGATGCGGTCCTGCTCCTTGGCATTGCGCTCAAGGTCGCTTGCCACCTGTGCCGTGTATTGCGATGTCAGTTCGGTAGTGGCGGTCTGGGCGTCAGGCATGATGCTGGCCTTTCCTCGGGGCGCGGCCGCAGGCTGAAGCAACCCCCAGAGCGAGCGCCTGGGCTGGGCGGTGATTCCGCAGGGCTTGATTGAGTCATGGGTGGCCGCACATGGTGCAGTCTGTCCCTGTGTAGCGATAGTACGTGCGGGCGGAGCTGGTTGTTCCGCTCGGGCGATGTCCTGCGCTCAGCCGCCCTGTCATCCACGCACCGCAGTCAGTGCCGTCGAGGCTCACTGGCCCTTGCTGTGCCGTGCTGTTGAGGCAGGTGCCAGAAGACCTCGTCCGTTTCGCGGTCGTGGCGCCAAATGGTCAGTGTGCGTGTTGCCGTCAGCCGGTCGAGGAGTTCGGCGGCCTGGTGGGGCGAGTGTCCGCACAGGCGGGCGAGCACAGTCATGTCGGTGTTGCCGGCGCCCCCCGAGGTGTGCGAGGCAAGGGTCAGTGCGGTCAGCTGCAAAGCTGCAGGCCGTCCGGTTGGCGGTGCCAGGGGAGTGGGGCGCAGGGCCCAGTGTGCGGCGCGGGCCCGGGCTCGGCTGCCCGGTTGCTGGGAGAGGACTGCCGCATCGAGCAGCTGCGCCTGCGTACGCGGATACGTACCCGCCGTGCGGCGTAGCCAGCGTGTGTGTTCCAGTTCCTCCCACAGCTCGCTGCGGCCGTGCAGCCGCATGCCGCGCAGCAGGCCACCGGGAAGCTGGACACAGCCGTGGGTGTCGGAGCGCAGGGCGCACTGCAGGGCGAGCAGGCGGGCGGCGGGGGAGGTGAACTGGGGGAGTGCCGCTGCCAGATAGGTGAGCATCTCCCGCACGCGGGTGCGTTCGGCCGGGCCGCCCGGCGGCTCGGGCCGGCACCGAGCGCGTCCGGGAGGGCGCGGGGCGAGGAGAGTGGCGGGGACGACGGCCGTGTGACTGGTGGCGGCCGCGCAGGCGGCGCAGGCGTCGGCGAGACGCCAGGTGCGGCCGCTGCGGTCGCGGGTGAGGGTAAGGAGCACCGGTCCTGCGCAGCCGCGGTGGCGGGGATGCCACTGGCAGCCGCGTGCCCTGCACTGGCAGGTACGCAGATGCCCCGGCAGAGCGTCGGTGCGGGCGTGCCGGGCCAGATGGGTCAGGGCCGCGGACCGTGCGGAGGCGGCCTGCACGGGGTGGCCATGCAGTGTGCAGCGAGGACAGGCCAAAGCTGGTCCGCCCGGCTGCGGGCGCAGCTCCACCGTCCAGATGCGCTGCACCGTGGCGTGCGTGCTGGCAACGCGCATCGACCCGTTGCCCTCCCCTCCGAATCCGTGCTGTCCAGGTGCCGTGCCCTCCCAGTGCAAGAGCGGGAGTCGGCCGCACCGTAGTGCAGATCCCTGCCCTCCCGCAGTGTCGAACCGTCCGTCGTCCACCCGCCTCGATAGTGCAGAAACCCGCACTGACAGGGCAGGGGTCTGCACCGTCGGATGGTGGAGTGACGATCTTGCCGCCCGACCCCGACCTCACAGCGCTGCGCGTGACACTGGCGCGACTGAGGGACACGCGCGGCTGGACCTTCGACGAACTCGCCGCCCGCAGCGGCCTCGCCCGGCGCACCCTCATCGACCTCGAACACGGCCGCACCACCGGCAGCGTCACCACCTGGCACGCCCTCGCCCACGCCTTCGACGTCCCCATCGACCACCTACTGGGCCCCATCTGCGACAACCACACCCCACCCGGCACCCCCGACTCCTGACCGCACTACCCCCGCTCGCCCACCGTTTTACGATTCACCCGAACCGGCGAGCACACCTCGAACCTGCGCACGCCGACCGGCTTACGCGTTCGATGCCGCTGGGCCGCCCGGGGGACACGGCCCTGTCCATCCCCACCAACGCGCAGTGTCGCCTGACACGGTCCCCGCCATGCACCCCAACACCCTCTCCACCGGCCGCCACTGGGACGGCAGCCCCCGCACCACATCGACGCGCCGCCCGCTGCGCGTGACCGCCACCAGCCCCAGCCGCCTGCTGCGCGCCGGCCAGAGCGGCCGCTGCCGCCGATGCGGCAACCGCATCGACTTCTACCAGCGCACCGACCAGCGGCCCATCGCCCTGCACCCCGCCGAACTGACCGCCGCCGACGTCCCCGAATCCTGCCGCTGGCACCTGAGCAGCGGCATCGCCCACCCCCACGGCGACGGCAGCACCTGGTGCCGCGTCCCGCACGCCATGCTCTGCCCGGACCGCACCCCCACCACCCGGACCGGCCCGCGCCTTGACGCGGTACGCCGCCAACTCGCCATCCGCACCCGCTGCCTCATCGACACCGGCGTCTTCACCCCCACCGCGCCCCCCGCCTGCAAGCCACCCGCCGGCAGCGACCGCCCCGCCCGGTCCATCGTGCAACTCCTACTGGGCCGCTACCTCGCCGAGACCCCCATCGAAGGCATCCGGTGTGTAGCCCAGACCCGACACCGCCACCGCTGCCCCCAGCCCGTCCTCGACCCCAACACCCCCCAGGGCCTATGGACGCTGCTCCCCGCAAGCCCACAACGCGGCCAACTCACCCTGCCCGCCACACTCATGGCCGTCTACGACCTCAGCCGCCTGCCGTACACCGAGCAGATGCGCTGGCGCACCCAACGATGCCCCGCCCACGCCACCAATCCGGGCGCCGCCGACCTCGCCCTGGCCGGATGGCAGGTCTTCGACCCCCTCCTCCACGCGGCACACATCCACACCCGCCTGCCCCACACCACGCCCGACCACCACGGGAAGGGATGACAATGCCGCACCACGCCCTGGACATCACCCTGACCCGGCCCCTCACCCCAGCCGAACTCCACCAGGCCACCCGCACAATGCCGCTCGCAGCCAACCACGACACCACCCACCTCCTGGCCCTGGTATCCGCCAAAACCCCAGGCAAGGCCCTCAACCGACTGCGCCACCAGGCCGGCGCGCTGCTCCCCATCGACGTGATCACCACGCACTACCCCGACGCGGACGGCAAGATCCTCCTCAACCTCGCCTACCCGCCCGCCACACACGCTGACCTCCAGGCCGCCGCCAACAGCGCGGGACAACCACTCCGCCTCTTTCTCCAGATGGCCCTCCACCGGGCCCTCGCCCGACACGCCGACGAGGAAGCCGACCGCCTCGACCGCGCAGTCCAGAACCTGCTCGCCCACACCACCGCACCCCACCTCCTCGCCGCCGTCGGCCGCGCCCTGACCCGCACCCCCGGAGCCACGCCGTGCTGACCCCCACCGACGAACAGCAAGCCGCAGCCGACGCCTTCCACACAGGCGACCACCTGGCCCTGCAAGCCGGAGCAGGCACCGGCAAAACCACCACCCTGGCCCAGCTCGCCCACGCCACCCAGCGCCGCGGCCGCTACCTCGCCTACAACCGGGCCATCGCCCAGGACGCGCGCACCCGCTTCCCGCCCACCGTCACCTGCAAGACCGCCCACGCCCTCGCCTACGCTGCCGTCGGCCACCGCTACACCCGCCGCCTGGGCGCCCCCCGCCGCCCCGCCTGGCAGACCGGACAAGCCCTCGGCATCACCAAAGCCCTCCGGATCGGCGAACGCGACCTGTCACAACGAACACTCTCCAACGCCGCCCTGCGTACGGTGGCCCGCTTCTGCCACACCGCCGACCCCGCCATCACCCGCCACCACGTCCCCCACCTGCGAGGCCTGGACGACCGCGACCTGCACGCCCAACTCGCCACGCACATCGTCCCCTTCGCCCGTAAAGCCTGGGCCGACCTCCAGCACCCCGACGACGGCGCGGTCCGCTTCGACCACGACCACTACCTGAAAATCTGGGCCCTCACGAACCCGAAAATCGACACCGACTTCCTCCTCCTCGATGAGGCTCAGGACACCAACCCCGTCGTCGAGCAGATCTTCCTCGACCAGCGCGACCACGCCCAGCTGGTCATGGTCGGCGACTCCGCCCAGGCCATCTACGACTGGCGCGGAGCCAAGGACGTCATGACCGAATTCGACGGCACCCAGCTCGCCCTGTCCCAGTCCTTCCGCTTCGGCCCCCGGCTCGCCGACGAGGCCAACCGGTGGCTGGCCATCGCCGACGCCCCGATTCGCCTCACCGGCACCGAGACCGTGCCCACCGAAATCGGTCCCCTCACCCGTCCCGACGCGGTGCTGTGCCGCACCAACGTCGGCGCCATCGCCCAGGTCATGGACCTGCTGACCACCGGATACCGGGTAGCCCTGGTCGGGGGAGGAGACAGCCTGCGCGCCCTGGCCCTCGCCGCCCGCGACCTCAAGGACGGCCGCCGCACCACCCATCCCGAACTGGTCCTGTTCCCCTCCTGGGGCGAGCTGCAGGACTACGCCGCCCACGACCCGGCGGGCCGCGATCTGCAGCCACTCGTCGACCTCGTCGACACTCACGGCACCGACGCCATCCTCTCCGCCGTCGCCCAGCTCGTCCCCGAGCAACAGGCTGAGATCACTGTCTCCACCGCCCACAAGGCCAAGGGCCGCGAATGGCCCCGCGTGAGAATTGCCGATGACTTCACCCCGCCCAAGGACAGCGACCAACTGGACGAGACCGGACGCGCGGTACCCGGCCCGATCGACGACGGCGAAGCCCGCCTCGCCTATGTCGCCGTCACCCGCACCCGCCACCACCTCGACATCGGAGGCCTGTCCTGGATCGACGATCGCCCAGGCGCATCCCTGCCACCGTCACCGCAGGCCGGGGACAAGGACGCGTAGGCCTCACTCCGCCGGCGAGGCCGAATACCCGACTCTGCGCAGACCACTTGCCGCCCGGCTCAGACCCGCCTCAGTCCTCAAGCGGGCTGGCCCACAGCCCGTCTATACCTGATCTCGCAGCGCCTCCAGTTCCGCACGTAGCGCCTTAGAGGTCGTTTCTTTTGGTGTGCGTGAGGGCTGGCTGCTGGTGAGTGGTGGGCGTGGCCGTGGCTGGTGTCACTGCGTGTGTGGGAAGGCTGTTCCAGCCAGAGTCTTTGCGGCGAGGCGTACAGCGTTCTCCCAGGCCCGGACCTCTTCGGGGGACATGAAGTCGAGGTGGTACTCCAGGCCCACGGCCGCCACGAACTCGCGCTCAGGATCTGTCAACGCCTCGATCCCCTGCCAGACTCGATCTGCGGCCATCTTCGGTGACAAGGCACCGGCGGTCAGCTCTGTCGCCATGTGATGCAGGAGGCAGCGTTCAGCGGTCTCGTAGTCCGGGATCTGGATCCCGAGCTCCTTCATGGTGTGCCCGAAGTGCTGGCGGATCTCTGCTGGGTGCTCGCGCCGGGAACGGCCGGCCAGGTCGCGCAGTGAAGGAGAGTCGTGGCCGGCAGCCAGTAGGTGGGCCGCCAACATGGGCAGGTCTTCCTCGCAGATGAGGTTCGCCACGTACTTCCAGGCGATGGTGGCTGGCTCGTCCATGAGCGAATCCTGACCGAGGGGAACACCTCTGACCAGTGAGTTATCGGATCCGTGTGAGGCGCCGATGGCCGATGAGGAGGGCAGCGATGCCCACGAAGGCCAGGAAATGCTCGGGCTTGCGCTCGTAGCGGCGGTGGAGACGGCGGCAGCCTGCCAGCCAGGACACCGTTCGCTCGACCACCCATCGGTGGCGGCCGAGTCGTTGTGAGGATTCGATGCCTCTGCGGGCGATGCGGTGGCGTATGCCGCGACAGCGGAGCCATCGGCGCAGGTGGTCGTAGTCGTATCCCTTGTCACCATGGAGTTTCCCAGGTCGCCTGCGACGCGGGCCCCGGCGGGACCGGATCGGCGGTATGCCTCGTACGAGCGGCACCAGGCCCTGACTGTCGTGCAGGTTGGCTGCGGAGATACCCAGGGACAGGGGCAGTCCTTTTCGGTCGGTGATCAGGTGGATCTTTGATCCCGACTTGCCGCGATCGGTCGGATTCGGTCCCGTCAGTAGCCCCCTTTTGCGGCCCTGACGCTTACCGAGTCGATTGCACATCGGGACCAGTCCAGCTCACCGAGCGCGCCGAGTTCGTCGAGGATGACGCGGTGCAGTCTGGCCCAGACGCGGGCACGGCTCCAGTGCGCGAAGCGCCGGTAGACCGTGGGCCACGCCGGGCCGAAGACCGGCGGGAGTTGCCGCCAGGTGCAGCCCGACGTGGCCACGAAGATGATCGCCGCCAACGTCTCGCGGTCGCCCGCCCGTCGTCGGCCCCCGCCCTGGGGACGTATGACCTCCGTAGGAGGTACCACCCGGCGAAACAGCTCCCACAACTCGTCCGGTACCAGCCGCTGGACCAGGTCTGCCATGCACTGACCAACGACCACCCCAGGCCAAAAGAAACGGTGTCTTAGACGGTGTCCTATGTGGTGAGGGCTCGTTGAGCCATGTATGGGGCGGGGTACGTGGAGTTGGATTGTTCCGGACGGGCTGTGGGAGATCGCGAAGCCGCTGATCCCACCGTCGAAGGTGCGGCCGCAGGGCGGCGGAACGCAGGACACGCCTGATGAGACGCTGTTCGCGGCGATCATCTACGTGCTGGTCAGCGGCTGCTCCTGGCGTTACCTGCCACCCTGCTTTGGGATCTCGAAGTCCACCGCCCATCGCCGGTTCCTGATCTGGTCCAGAGCCGGCGTGTGGGGCCGTCTGCACGAGGCCGTCCTGCACCGGCTCGACGACGCGGGCCTGATCGATGTCTCACGCGTCGTCCTCGACTCCGCCCACGTCAGGGCGAAAAAGGGGGCGGTCATACCGGCCCGAGCCCCGTGGACCGGGGCAAGCCGGGTTCCAAGATGCACGTCCTGTCGGACGCGAACGGGCTGCCCCTGGTCGTCGGCGTCTCCGCCGCGAACGTCCACGACAGCGAAGGGCTGAAGCCGATGGTGGCCGGTCACCAAACGAGACACGACCCCCACCGCGGCCGCCACTTCAAGCCCCAACGGCTCCATGCGGACAAGGCGTACGACGTGCCTCACCTGCGGAAATGGTTACGTGGCAAGCGCATCGGTGTGCGCATCGCCCGCAAAGGCATCGAGTCCAGCGAACGTTTGGGCCGCCGCCGGTGGGTCATCGAGCGGACCATCTCCTGGCTGTCCGGCTACCGTCGGCTCAGCCCCCGCTATGAACGAAATCCCCGCAACTACCTGGCCTTTCTCGGTCTCGCCGCCGCCCTGTGCTGCTACAAGCGACTCGTCCGCCTCACCACATAGGACACCGTCTTATTCTCGGCTGCCAGTTCGGCCTTGCTGCGCCGGTCTGCGGCCGGTCGCCGGGCGGAGCGGCTGCGTCTACGCGAGCGGTTGACCATCGAGGGAGAGGCGACAGGTCCCAGGGGCTCGAAGGCGACGATCACGGCTGGGTCCAGCCCGCACTCTGGGCAGCGCTCCGCGTCTCGGACCCCTCCATTGGGCCTTTGGCTCTTCCGGCTACGGGCCGCCTCAACGACGTGCCCGCAGTGCAAGCGCAACCGCCACCGCTGCAGTTCCCACGGAGGAACCGGCGGCCCGAGGAGCTGACGCATCCGTTCCCAGCGCTCTTCCGGCCAGGGAGGGGCCTTGGCAAGTTGGCGTTGAACCCACTCGTGAACTTGCGCGGCCTCGTCCTGGCGTCGATGGTCGGCCTTGGTCAGCTGGTAGTCAGCCAACGGCACGCCATGGTGCAGGTATTCGACGTCCATCTCGATGACGGTAGGCAAGGCGGCACCGCCTTTGAGTGAGCCTTCACAAGCCCACCCGTTCGGATGGCGTCGACGTCTGCCGCTGGAGAGTTCACCGGCACGGTGATACCGAGAGAACTATCCGCTGGGAGCGTCTGGTTGCAGACGGCGTGGGCGTGGAGGAACAGCGTGCCGGCGAGTCGGAAGACGATGGCGCGTCCGTGGCTTGGATTGATTACCGAGCCTGTCCGAACTGGGCTTCCTGGTAAGGGAAAAGGAAGTTGACCCAGGAGGTGTCGAACGTTTTATCGAATTTCTGGAATGTGGAAGGCCAGCACTTCTCGGGGCGCTTATGGTCCTGGCCTCCTCCGTGAACATGGCTGAATCCCTTCCGGTAGCACTCGAGGTGCACAGGCTGAGATTCCGCCCGCGTATGCACCGTGCCGTGAGTGATCATTCTGTTGTCGCTGTAGCTATTGACGCAGCTCAAGGCAGCTCGGCGGTGACGAGCCGTAAGGGGGCTGGCCGGTGTCGGTTCTTGATCACAGCCCTCGCGAGGGAGGAGGTGATTTCACGTCACATGCGGCACAGCAGGGATCGTTGAATTCGTGCTTTCCCAAGGGCGTTGTCAGTGGGGGCGTCTACTTTTCTTAAGGAGGCCTGGGACAAGCGGCCCTTGGCGTCGTGGATGGGGGAGTGGTGGCACCAGAAGAAGAGAAACCTGCCGCAGCCGACAGAGTGGCCGATGCTCGTGAGGTCGTGGGATACCTGGTGCGGCCGGAGGCCGGTGACTACATCGCGATCATGGACGTACTGGAAGGGTCGGTAACCGATCTGACCGTCAGTGAGGTCGCGACAGCACTGGCTGCCGGGGGACTCCGCCTGGACGCACGCCTGGTGGAAAAGCGGTTGGACGTTCTGAAAGACATCGGGGCAGCCTCGGTGCGGTCGGACACCAGTCACGCACGCCGCTACGCCGAGATCCTGGCCCGGAACTGGCGTTACACCGCCAGCCCAGCGGGCCGGCACGTCCAGCGCTTCTACCGTCAGGTCCTGGCGGGGACGGCGACCGTACGGGAGATCCCGATTGTGTCGCTGAACCGCATCGTGTCCCATCTTGAGCAGCTCGCCACGGCCCTGGGCGCTGCAGAGCCCGACGCCGCGCATTTCGACGCCGCCGTACTGGACGCAGTGAGCGCCGTGTTCACCAGCCACGATGATCTCGACGCGGCTTTGGTCGGTGCCGAGGACGCGCTGGTAGGTCTCGCCGACCGGTTCGACCTGGACGAGGGACGTACCAACGACCTCAAGGGCCTGCTGGTCGACTATGCCACCCGTGTGGCGGCCGAACTCGACTCCGGCTCCGCACGGGCCGCGGCAGCACTGGTGGTGCTGCAGCCGTGGTTTGGTCTGCTGGCGCAGGCGGCTGTCGACGCCTCCCAGGCTCGCGACCTCATTACAGCCGGTGCCCTCAGCGCTTCCCGCGGCGGCCGCGCGGAGGACTGGGAAGGACTGTGTGCCTGGTTCGACGCCCGCACCGGACGAGCGGCACGGTTCTCGCTGCGCCTGGTGCGGGCACTGCCGGGCATGCATGCCAACCTGCGCCGGCTGCACTCCTCGGCCGGTACCGCCTCCACCCGCAGCCGTGCCCTGGCTCTGGCCCGGGCGGTGCTGACCCCGGAGATCGGTGTGCAGATCTTCCAGGCTGCGGTGGGCGACCACTCCTGGCGCAAGCTCTACGGTCGGGCCGACGAGGACGACACAGGCCGCAACCCGTCCTGGCGGGGCGGCCCGCAGGTGCCGGTGCCGACGCTGCTACGCACAGCGGGCCGCTCCGGGCCGCGCGGTCGAGGCGCTGCGCCACGCGACGACGCTGCTGCCAGAGCGCAGGTCGCCGAGGCCCGGGCACGCCGCCAGGCCGAGCATGAGCAGGCGGTCGTCGCGGTCCTGGCATCGGTTCCCGGACAGCAACTGGGCGAGGCGGCTGCCCGGGCTGCGCTCGCCGCCCTGATGGCCGCCGCCCGATCTGCCCCGGTCGGCCCGCGTCGCACCGCCGCTAGCCACGGACTGGCCTGCACTCTCGTCCACACAGGCACCGGCACCGGCATGCTGAGCGCCCCCACCTGGCACGTGCTCCTGCCCGGCCGCCTCCCCCTGTTCCACCAGCCCGGCCGCCGCCCCACCACCGCCGCTCTCGAGGCTCTTGCCGGCCTTGCAGTGGCGGACGACCTCTCCGCATACGCAACGCTGCGCATCACCCCGGCCCCGTCCACCGGCCCAAGGTCTCTTCGTAGCGAAACAGCCCACGCCGACACCCGGCAGGAAGGCGCAGCATGAGCGAGGAGACGCACACCCCGGTGCTCGGGCCACAGCCTGCACCCCGTGCTGAGCCCGCCCCGCCGCCGCGGCGGCGCAAGGCATGGCATCCCGAGGCCGCCGCCGAGGCGGCCGCTCTCCTGCGCCGCATCGCGGCCACCCCGTGGCTGGTCGGCGGCCGCCACGACGAACTCATCGCTGCGGTGCGCCGCAACGAGCACGCGCTGCGTTCCGCCGTGGCCCGGCTGGGCTGGGTACTGATCATTGAACGCGACCTGGTGCGTCTGCGGAAAAGCCCGCCACCACGCGGGGAGGCCTGGGCTTGCCAAGGACCGAGTCCAGCCGCCTGCTCCTGGTTCTTCCTGCTGCTGGCAGCCGCTGAGTCGATGCCGCCGCGCACCGCACTGGGACACCTGGTCACTCAGGCCCACGCTGCCGCTGCCGAGGCGGGACTGCCCACCCACCATGACATTGCAGAGCGCCGCGCCACTCTGGCCGCACTGCGCATGCTCGACGAACGCGGTGTCATCGAGCGCCTCGACGGTGACTTCGACAGCTACCTGCACGACGAACAGGCACCCGTGCTGCTGGCCGTGCACCACACCCGGCTGGCCTACGTCATCGCCAACCCCGGCACCCTCGACCCGGCCGCCGACCCGCCCGCATGGCTGGAGCAGGCCCAGCGTGAACCGGACGTGGCCCGCCGGATGCGCCGTGCCCTTGTGGACGACACTTGCGTGCACACCGCGCTCCTCGACGAGGCCGAGGCACAGTGGCTGAGCCAGCGCGTCCGCGGCGACGACGGAGGCCCCCTGGCGGACGCCTTCGGGCTTGTGCTCGAACGCCGCGCGGAGGGCGCCGCATTCGTCGTACCGGACGAAGCCTTCCGCCATATGAACGAACTCGGCCCGATGCCCTTCCCCGCACCGGGCACCGTCGCACACGCCGCGCTGCTGCTCCTCGACCACGCGGCACTGCACGGAACCACCGACAACGGGCCCGGACCGGGCTGGCGGGGCCTGGCCGAGGGCCAAGTGGTGGATGCGCTGGCGGCATTCGCTGGCACCAAGGCTTCCGGGCGCGGCGGCTGGGGCGCCGAGTACGCGCAGGACCCCCTCCTGCTGGCCGACAAAGTCCGGGACCTGCTGGCCGGCACCCACCTTGCCCGACTGACCCATGCCGCCCCGTCGGACGGCGACAAGACCACCCCGATGTGGTGGTTCGCGCCCACCGGCGGCCGCTGGGCAGGAGAAGGCACCGCCGATTCCCAGGCCACCCGCATCCGTTCACCCCGCGGCACGCCGCCGCGACAACGCCCACGCACCCCTGTCCAGCAGGGACTTTTCAACGACATGGAGACCGAAGAAAACATGGAGGACCACACCCCGTGAGTGACATCCTCGACCTGGACTTCGCTCTGCCGCCGGTACCTGCCCCGTCCGGTGACACGGGCCGGTTCGGCGGCCGCTGGCGGCTGGTCGGCGCCGGCCTGTCGAACGTGTGGCGCTACGGCGACCTGGACCTGTCTGCCGTATCGGGGCGGCTACTGCTCCGCGGTCCCAACGGGACCGGCAAGACCACCGCGCTGGAGGCCCTGTGGCCCTACCTGCTCGATTTGAACCCGGCCAAGCTTGCCGCAGGCAAGGCACGTCCCACCACCCTAAAACTCCTGATGAGCGAGGGAGCCCCGGCAAAGGGCCGCCGCTACGGCTACCTGTGGCTGAGCTTTGCCGCTCCGGACGGCGAACCGGCAGCGAGCCCGGCGCAGGAGACGGTAGCAGGCGACGGGATCGTGAGTTTCGGTGTCCGGCTGCAGTACTCGCCGAGCTCCACCCCCGCTGTCAGGGTCGTCCCCTTCACAGTGCCTGGCCGCCCGCTGAAGAACCTGCTCCTGCGCGCCTCCAACGGCGGGGCGCTGGAGCACGAGGAGTTCTCCGCCCGCGTCGAGACCGTCGGCGGACGGGTGTTCGCCGAACCAGAGGACTACATCGAAGACCTGGCCCGCCGCGTCTGGTCCACCACCTCCGGCGAACTGCGTCTTCTCGCCTCACGGCTGCGGGAAGTACGCAATCCGACCCTGCTGGGCGACGTTTCCCCGGCCGCAGCCGCCGATGCGTTGCGCCAGTCCCTGCCAGGCGTGGCCGGCGACGTTCTCACCGCGACCGCAGAAGCCCTTGCCGAATCCGACACCACCCGGGAGGCGTTCGAACGCGACGAGTACGCCGCCGCTCTCCTGCAGGAGTTTGCCCGCGTGTGGACCGGCCACGTCGTCGACGTCACCCGCGCCGCCCACACGGCCGCCCGACAGGCCCACACCGATGCCGGCACGCGCCGTGGCCGCGTCCGACAGTGCACCGGCCTGCTGGAAACGGCGAAAGCAGCAGCCGACCGGGCCGGCAGTGACGTTCAACGGCTCGACGACGCTCACCAAGAGGCCCAGGCCGCTGCCCGCGCCATCGAGACCAGTGACGCCTACCGGTCCCACGGGCGCGTCATGGACCTGCGTAAACGGCTCCGAGCCGAACAGAGCGCGGCAGCCAGCAGCTATGACAACCTGCACGCCGCGGCCGAACAGGCCCGTACGCAGACCAAGGACGGCCGGGACGCTCTCGACGACATCATCGGCGACCTCGAGGAAACCGTGGCCGACGCGGAGGCCGCCGGTGCCCAGCCGGTTGCGCTGGAGACTCTGCTCGCCCACCACCCCCGCGCCCGCGTCACCCGCCCGGTCGCCGACCGTGTCTCCGATCCTGGCCCTGGTATGACCCTCACCCACGACCACAGCGGTCTCGAACAGCTTGCCACCGGGTGGACAGACCGGGCCCAAAAGTACTGTTCCACAGCTGACAAGGCCGCGCTGATCCTGCGCGACCACGACCCCGTTGCCACGGCCGACAAGACAGCCACGACCGCACACCGCAAGGCAGCCGACGCCGAAGGCGTCTACGACGAAGCAAGCCAGGCCCATGACCGCGCCACCGCAGAGGCCCGCTCGGCCGCCCGCCAAGCGCTCGCCGACGTCGCCCGGTGGGCGCTCGCACATCCTGATCTGCGCGGCCTGCACGACACAGCGGCCCCGGGCGGAGACGAGCAGCAGGTGTGGGACATAGACGACGTCGAAGCCCTCACCCATACAGAACCCGCCGCCGTCCGCGACCAGCTCAACGCCTGGGCCGACCAGGCTCTGCACATCGGTGAAGCTCTCGCCGCCGGTCACGAGAGCGCAGCCAAAGAACACCTCGCCACCGCAGCAAGCCTCGATGCCGCCGCCGTGCAGCACCGCACCAAAGCCCGTCAACTGCGTTCCGGACGACTCCTGCCGCTGCCGCGCCCTTCCTGGGCCGGGCAGGGCGACGACGATACCGCGCTCGGCGCCCTGCTCGAATGGCACCCCGCCCTTCACCACATGGACGATCAGAAGGCCCTGCTCGAACTCGCCCTCGCCGACTCCGGAATCCTCGGCGCCCACCTGCACCCGGGCGGCGCCACCACCCACACCTGGCACATCAGCCCCACAGGCGCCGTCCAGGAGCAGAACCTCACCACTGTCCTCGACATCGCCCCCGGCCATCCGCACGCTGACCTCGCCCGCACAGTCCTGCAGCGCATCGCCCTGGCCGACACCGCCACCGCCTCAAGCCACCCAGGCACGCCGGCACTCCTGATCGGACGCGACGGCACCTTCACCGCCGGCCCCCTCACCGCAGACCCCGCCACCGCGCTGCGCGCCACAGGCAGCCAGATCCCCACCGCCTCGCACATCGGCGCCCGCACCCGCCTGGCCAAGGCACGTGCCAAAGCCGACGAACTTGACGCGGCCGCACGCGAACTCGAGACCGGAGCCAGCGACGAGCGCAGGCGCGCCGCCGACCGTTGCAAGCACCGCGACGCAGTCCGCTGTGAAGGACGAGCCTTCCCCCCACGGGACAAACTGACCACCGCCGAGTCCGACCGTGCCCGCACAGCAAAGACAGCGCACGATCGCCTCAGCACCGCACGGACCCTGCGCGGACGGGCCGACGACGCCGCGGCCGAACACACCCGCCTGCGCACCGCCTGGGAGGACCGCGCCCGCAGCCTGAGCATGCCGACGGATCCCGGCGACCTGCCCAGGCTGATCGACAAGAGCCGCTCGTGCGCCGAGAAGCTGAACGACTGCGCGAGCCAGCTCGCCGCCCGGCTGCTGCCCAGGCTCGACCGCATCGTGCGCACCCTGCCCGACGAAACCGCCCTCACCGAGCGCCTTGCCGGACTCCAGCACACCGCCCAGGACATGCACGCCGCGGTGCTCGAGACCCGGGCAGAACTCGCCGAGACCCAGTCCCATGGCGACGCCGACGACGCGGCACGCCGCTACGAACAGGCCACCACACAGGCCAAAGAACTCCACAAGCAGCTCGAATCCGCCCGGGAGAAGGGCGTTGTCGCCGAGAAACAACTCAGCACCTGCGAGGGCGACCTCACTGTCGCCCAAGAGCGGCTCGACGAAGCACTCCCGCTCCAGAAAACGACGCGCGCCCATCTGACCGCGTTGCTCGCCTGGCCTCCTCTGGCCCAAGCCCTCGGTACCGAACCCGCTTCCCGGGACGCTGACTCCACTGACGGCGCCGTCCTGTTCGACACCGTCGAAGCCCTGCTCGCCCGCCGACCCACCGCCTCCAAGAAGACCCTCGGTGAGCGCTACGACGCCGTCCGCGCCGACCTCGCCCAGACCTGGACCATCGCCCGCGACGACCCGCCTGTCGGCATCGAAGAACTCGATGCCTTCGTCCTCACCCACGCCGAGACCCACTACGACCCCCTCGGCGCAGCGGTCCGCGCACAGACCCTCGCCGACCGGGCCAAAGCCGCACTCGACACCGCGGAAGCAGCAGCGCTGCGCGATTTTGTCATCGGCCGCCTGCCCGCCGCCATCGGAACCGCATGGACCGCCCTGACGGACTGGAAGAAGACGGTCAACCGCAAGATGCGCGCAGCCCAGGCATCCTCCGGGGTCGGAGTCCAGGTGCACATAGCGCTGCGCGACGACCTCGATGCGGCAACCCGCACCGTGTACGAGCTGTCCTGCACGGTCGGTGATGCCCTGCGCACAGATGCACAGAAGGAACAGGTCGGCAAGGCACTGCAGTCCCTGCTGGCCGCCGCCGACGGCTCCACCATGGCAGAACGCCTTGCCGGCGCTGTCGACATCCGCAACTGGGTCGAGGTCCGCTACCTCGTGGAACGCCCCGGCCCCGACGGCACACCCGTCACCCGCCAATGGGGCTCGCGCACCGGCCTGTCCGGCGGGGAACGGCGCCTGGTCGTACTGGCCCCCATGCTCGCCGCCATCGCCGCCAACTACGACCGCCTCACCAGCACCGGCCTACGCCTGGTCCCGCTCGACGAAGTCCCCGCCGAAGTCGATGAACGCGGCCGCGAAGGACTGGCCCGCTACCTCGCCGAACTCGACCTGGACATCCTGTGCACCTCCTACCTGTGGGACGGCGCACCCGGCGCGTGGGACGGCATCGACGCCCACGACCTCGAAGCAGGCACCGACGGAACCGTTGTTGCCTTCCCCATGCTGATCCGCGCAGGCCAGACCCTACCGGGGGACACGGATCCCGCACTCTTCCTCGGGAAGGGATCGGCATGAACTGCTCTCTGTGCGACGGAGCTTGCGCCGACGCCGACCTCGCCCCGCTGCTCACCTCTGAACTCGCCTGGCTGTGGCAGGCCCTGGCGGCGGCAGCCGATCGACGTGGAGACGAGTCCCTCACCGGCGGACCGGCGATCACTGTGACGGTGCCCGTCGACCCGGCCCAACGCGCCGCAGCCGCCGGACTCATCTACGGTCGACCCCTGCAGCCCGGTCGGAGTCGCCGAGTCAGCCTGGAAGAACTGACCACCGCAGTGGCCATTCGTGGCCCCCTGCTCACCCCCGGCGCCGTCGCGGCCCACGCCTGCAATCGACGCCTGGCAACAAAAGCCCGCAGCCGTGCCGAACAGGAAGCTGCATCCGACCGGGTCCGCATCCGACTCGGAAACTCCGCAGCCGACTTGCCCGGCCACGTACGTGAACTAGTGGGCCCGGCAACGGTCTTTGACCGGCTGCGCTCTCTCGGATGGATAACCCGCCTGCTCAATACGCCGACCCCTGCCGACCTGCTCGACCAGGCCCTGCACGTCGTCGCACGCCTGCCTCCACCAG
Source organism: Streptomyces stelliscabiei (assembly GCF_014873495.1). Taxonomy (GTDB): domain Bacteria; phylum Actinomycetota; class Actinomycetes; order Streptomycetales; family Streptomycetaceae; genus Streptomyces; species Streptomyces bottropensis. Next base: position 36,346 of record NZ_JADBGF010000003.1, read on the forward strand.
GCGAGCGCATCGACCGCCGTCTCCTAGTACCGGGCAACCCCCACGCGCTCGACGCAGGCGCGCTGCCCGCACTCGTGCTCGCCCTGACCGGATCCTCCGGCACGCCTGTGCGTTCGGGCTGGGCACGCCTCGGAGTGGACTGCGACGACCTGCTCGGCGGACTCATCGTCACCGGCATCACGCCCAGAGGGTGGAGGATCCCGAGCGGCGCGACCTTCACCCTGCCTCCCAGAGAGCTGACCAGCATCGCCTGGGAGCCTCCCCCTGCCGTCGGCGCATGGGTCTTCATCACGGAAAACCCGTCCGTGCTTGCGGCGGCGAGCAACCGGGCCCTGGCCCAGGAGACGATGGTGACACCACGGGTGATCTGCACGGCTGGCACACCGTCGCAACTGGAATGCGAGGCAGTCGGCGCCTTGTCACATGCTGGCTGGCGCATCGCTGTCCGCGCCGATTTCGACCAGGCCGGCCTGGCACACGTGCGCGCCCTTCTCTCCGCTGCACCGGCCGCGGTTCCATGGCGGATGGGGGCGGCCGACTACCTTGCGTCCGCCCCGGAGGGTGCCGACACCCTGCACCTTAAGGAGTCGGACGCTCCTTGGGACACCGACTTGGTGCCCGTGATGCTGGAGCATTCCGTGCCGGTGTACGAGGAGGACCTCCTTCACCAGTTGCTTGGCGACATCACGGTCGGCGCGCCGGGGGCGTCCATGGCCTAACGAGTCGTCACGTGCGTGCTGTACGCGGTGTGCGACAAGCGAACCGGACCGCTCGGTACCTGAGCAAGCACACTGGTGAGCCTGCGGAGGTCATGCGGCGACGCGGTGTTGGGCGAGTTTGGCCAGCATGACCTGGTTGGCCTCCCACCCGTCTGGGAATTTGGCGCGTACGGAGAGGTGCACGGGGTCGGTGGACGGGTGGCTGTCGAGGAGGTCGGTGATTCCTTCGCGGGCGACGACGATGCATGCCTGCCGGTGGCGGGAGGCGAGGACGCACAGCCGCCCGGCCTCCAGATGGAAGGCGGTGGCGTCCCGGCGGCCGGACAGCGGGTGCACGACGATGACGACTTCGAACTCGCGGCCCTGCAGCCGGTTTGCGGTGTCCACCGCCACACCCCGCGCGGCGGGGTTCCCGGTCCGGGCGAGTGCGGCCCGGACCAGGTCGGCCTGGTCGCGGTGGGCGACGCCGATGGCGATGTCACGGGCGTCCAGGGGCCGTCCGTCCGGGTGGCGCTCGCAGGTGGCGACCGCTCCGCGGATCAGCAGCCGGGCGGCGAGATCGGCGGCGGTCCGGATGGTTTCGTTGTCGGTGCGCGGTACGTGCCTGCGGGGCAGTTCGTGCAGGGCCCAGCCGGTGGTGAACGCCTTGGCGAGGGTCTCGTCCAGGTCGGTGCGGGCGAACCCGGTAGTGCTGAACTCCAGGGCGCGGGTGGCCTCTTCGGTTCCGGCGGTGAAGCGGTTGAAGGGGTAGAACGCCTGGGCGATGGTCGGTGCGGCCGAGGCGGGCAGGCGCCAGGACACCGGAAGCCGGTGCACGGGGATGCCCGGGTTGTGTTCCAGCATCACGCTGACGCCGTTCTGCGTCGGGTCGTGCGGCAGCCCGATCCAGCGCTCGGTGCCGACGATCGTGAACGGGTCCAGCTGGCCGGGGTCGCCGACGAACAGACCGCGGTCGAAGTGCTCGACGATCTGCAGCAGCATGTCCGAGCGCATCTGGTAGACCTCGTCCAGGATCGCCCAGCCGAACGTGGTGGCGTCGCGTACGGTGGCCCACTTGGCGGCGGTGCCGACGACGATCCGGCAGCCGGCCAGATCGGCCAGGGTGCGCCCGATCGTGGTGTTCGTCAGCCCGCTCAGGGCCTGCGGCGGGCTGTAGGTGCTTGCGCTCAGACGGCCGAGGGGGAGGTCGGGGTGCTTCTCGGCGAGCCGCTCGATCAGGTCGTCGACCTGGTTGTTGGTCTGGGCGACGATGATCGGGCGTTCGTCGCCCGCCGTGAGTTCCTGGGCGGCGTCGATCACCAGGGTGCTCTTGCCGGCGCCCGGCGGGGAGTCGACGACGACGGCCCTGTGCCGGGAGTCGGCCAGGTCGGCCAGGATCGCCGCGGTGGCGGCGCCCGCAGCCGCGGATGGGTCGGGTCCAGTGGTGTCGTCAGTCGTCATTGCCCCACTCCTCTGCGGCGGCGTCCTCGGGTACGGCGGAGTCGGTGTCCGGCCCGTCCGGGCTGGCGCTGTGCGTCCACGGGGTGTGATCGGACACCGGGAACTGCGGCGCCGGGCGCCACCCCGGGTCGGGCAGGTAGTCGATGCTCTGGCCGAGCTCCGGCACAGTGCCCGGCTTCGGGACGACAGAGTGCCCCATTCCGCCGGTGACCTCCACCATGACCAGCGTGGCGTCGCCGTCGGGGAGGACGGAGACGATCACGGCCTTGTGACTGGTCGGCATGGTCGGGCTGATCAGCGTGGTGTCGGCGGCCAGCCGCACGGGATCCTCGGTGCGGACGGTGACCCGCGGTCGCGGAACCCGCCTGTTCTTGGCCGTGGTGACCGTCCGGCCGGGTTCGGTCTCCACGACCGTCCCGGCGAACGCCTCCCCGGCGCTGCGCCGGTCGGCCCGCACGAACCGGTCGTCGAACGCCGTCTCGGACTCGAAGTCGGCCAGCGCGCGTTCCAGCCGGTTCAGCCTTCGGGCCGCGCCGATCGCGGTGTCCCGCTTGCGCTGCGGAAGGCCCCCGGCGTCCCGGTCGTCGGAGTAGCGGGTGAAGGCCGCGCAATCGCGTTCGAAGCGCCTGGCGGTCTGCGGCGCCTCGGGTATGGAGCGCAGCAGCGATATGGCCTCCCACACCATGCGCCAGGTGGGCTGGATCTGCCCCGCGATCAGCTCCCGCAGGTCGGACTCGGCGGTGGCCAGCGCACGCGGGTCACCGAGGGTGCGGGCTGTGTCGAACCGTCTGATCGCCGGCGCCAGGTCCCGGTTGTCGAACTCGGGGGAGGTCGTCGGGCCCGCCGGCGGGCACACGTCCGGGTTCTCCGCCTCGGCCATGGCCTGCTCGACGCTCACGCCCGCCGGGGGAGAGATCCAGGCCATCAGGGAGGCGAGGTTCTGGTCCTCCAGCGTGCTCTGGCCGGTCGCCCAGTGCTCGGCGAGCATCCCGGTGACGGGCAGCAGAAGGGAGGTGCCTGCCTGCTCGGCCCTGTCGACCAGGAACGTCAGCCACATGCCGAACTCGGGGATGACATCCGGCACCGCGTGAGGACCGGACGTCGAGCGGAAGCGGCACATGCGTCCCAGATCGGCCAGGGCTTTGACGCCGCCGGGGTTGGGCACCAGGATCTGCGGCGCGTCGGTGTACCGGGAACGCTCGCCTTCACCGCGGCGGTTGTGACGGAAGGAATCGATGTAGTCCATCACGATCCGGCCGAGTCCGGCGGCGAACGCGAACCGCTGGTCCCGGTTGCGGGGCTGTGGCACGACCAGCAGTGTCCCGGTCCTCCTGGAGGAGCCGACCATCGCGGCCAGGGGTGCTCCGGCCTCTCCGGCCATGGCCATCGGGACGATCACCAGCGGCCGGCCCGACAGACGCCGGTGCCGGTACTCGGTCAGGGGCACCGCCCGCATCGACTCCATCGCCTGCACATGCGCCAACGCCGACAGTATGCTCACGCCGCACCTCCGAGACCTTCCAGTTCGGCGCGCAGTCGTGCTGCGTGCCGCAGGGCGTCGGCCATCTCGGACTGGGCCTCGCTGGGCTGCAGTTCGCCGTGGGCCAGTCCCATCACCATGGTCGTGGTGTCGATACCGCCGAACTGCTCGCGCACCACCGGCCCGAGGACGTCCAGCGAGGCCTCCGCGCGGGCACGGCTGCGGCAGTAGAACGCCATCTCGCAGTGGTTCAGGCAGTCCGGACGGTAGGTCACGAGGACCCGATCCAGCGATGCGGTCAGTTCCCCGGCCGGGCGCTGGGGCCGTTGCTCCTCATCCAGGTCGAGATCGAAGGTGAGACCCTCGGGCACCAGGTCCACCAGGTCGCCGATGCGCTCGATGCGCGACAGCTGGCGGCTCAGCGCGGCCACCTGCTTGCGGGCATCGACGAACGCCGCGGTTGGCCGGTTGGTGAAGTCCTTCGGCGCGACCAGCACGACCGTGTCGGACACGGCCTCCTTGCCGATTCCGGCCCGCGCGAGCAGGTCGCGCAGCGCGATGATGTACGCGCACGCCTGGGTGGTCGCCGCCCGCACCTGCGTGGGGTCGGCCTGCCCGTCGAGGATCGGGAAGCTCTTGATCTCCACTATGTGAAAGCGCCCGTCGACACGGAAGGCCACCAGGTCCGGCTCCAGGAACGCATCGTGCCCGCCGACCCGCAGGCGCAGCATCGGATGGTCGAACAAGGTGCCGTCACCGTCACCCCGGGCAGCCTGCAGCAGGACCTGCGCGGTGCGGTCGTGGCGTACCGCGGCGCGGCCGTCGCCGCCGACATTGTTCAGGTCCCTGTACCCCACTTCCGGCAGCGTCAGCTGCAGGGTCTCGCGCAGGACCCGTACCAGCTCCGCGCAGCCGTTGTCCTTCACCATCGTCTCGAAGGCGTTGCCGCGCGCGAGGGCGAAGACGGACTGGCCGAAGGGCGAGAGGTGGCCGGCGTGCGCGGCGATCGCGGCCTTGTCGGAGCCGGAGGCATCGAGCAGTGCCCGCAGTGTGCAGCGCGGGTTGTTCTGCAGGGCCGCCAGCGACCGGGCGTTGTAGTCCAGGCGCTTCGCGGATCCGCGAAGCGCGGTGAGGCGTTCGTCGACTGGTGCATTCACGGTCTCGTGGATCCTTGCGGGGGAGTAGGGACTGCTGAGCGTCAAGGGTCAGGCCCGGGCCGTCCGCAGGTGCGTGACGCCCTGCGCGGGCGCGCCGAACAACTGCTGGTCGTCCTTGAGGGACTTGCGTGCCCGCCGGGCGGCCTCCGCCCGGGCGGCGCGATCGGCGTCGACGTGCACGTCCAGCTCGGCCCCGGCGGCGTCGATCACCTGCTGCGGGTCCATCGCGCCCTCGTGACCGGCCACGCTCCTCGGCAGGGCGTCGGGGATGTTCACCGCGAAGCGCCACAGCAGCCGCAGCGCCTGAGGACCGGGCCCGTCGGCTGTGGACTCGGCCGAGGTGCGCACGGCCTCGGCGATGCGGATCGCGCCGGTGAGGAAGTCCACGCGCGGCGACAGCGGGCCGATGACGCGCTGATCCAGCGTCCAGGTACTGATGGTGATGAGTGCCCGCACCGGTGTCAGCAGGTCGTGCGCCAGTGCCGGGCACAGGTAGTACGGCCGGGCGCCGGGGCTGGACCGGTAGGAGCGCTCCTCGTCCCGGCGCAGGCTGGAGAGCTTGGACGCCGACAGCTCGCCCGGGAAGAACGCCTCGTGCACGCCGACGATCAGCTTGGGGGCAGCTGGCGTCCCGAGCAGCATCAGGGCACGGTGGACGTGCTCGCGCGCCGGGAGCTGTGACCCCCGCGCGGCCGGAGCCGCTGCCGGTACGGGGTGAGGCGGGGCGGTGGCCGGTTCGCCGGCGCCGACGAGGGCGTCCCAGGCCCGCTCGGCGCGGCGCAGTTGCATCCGCAGCTCGCCGGCGCGCTCGGTGTCACCGGCGGCGGAAGCGTCGCGGATCGCGCGGCGCAGGGTGCTGATGCTCTTCTCCAAGGCGTCCAGCGGATCACTCATGCCCCAGACGCTACCAGAGTTCCAGAGCTTTCCAGAATTCTTCCCGAGATCCGGTGTACAGTCGGCGCCACCGAACCTCCGGCCGCAGCGGCGCAGCCCGCGCCGCCCCGCAGACCGTTCTCCTGGAGGCACCCCGTGACGGGACGCGTGTTCCACACCTCCGACTGGCACCTGGGCCGCCAGATCGGCCGCTACCGGCGCGACACCGAAGTCGACGCCGTCCTGGACGAGATCATCGACATCGCCGCCGATTTCGCCCCCGACCTGATCGTGCACAGCGGCGACCTGTTCGACAGCTCCCGGCCGGGCCTGGACGACCTGCGCCGTGCGGCGCAGGCACTGCGCCGCCTCGGCGAGATCGCGCCCGTGGTCGTCGTCGCCGGCAACCACGACACCACCTACGTCCTGGCGTTCCTGAAGTTCATGCTGAGCGACATGGGAACCCGCGAAGGGGACGAGGTCCGGGTCCGCTTCGCCACCGACGCCCGCCCCGACGGGCTGCTCGTGGCCGAATACCCCACCAGAGGCGGGGAGTTGACACTGCGTATCGGCGCGCTGCCGTACCTGCACCCCAACCGGTTCACCTACGACTTCGCCGACCCCGGCATGACAACCGCGGCCTACACCGAGCGGATACGCATCGTCCAGGCCGACGTGTACCGCCGCCTGGCCGCGGGCCGCGGCGCACGGGACGTTCTGATCTTCGCCGCCCACCTGTTCGTCGAAGGGGCCACCCCTTCCCACTCGGAGCGGAAGATCTCTCTCGCCGCCGAGTACGCAGCCGCCGCCGCTGACCTGCCCGAGGTCGCCTACGGCGCCCTCGGCCACATCCACAAGCCGCAGTCCGTCGGCCGCGCCGGATTCCCGGCCCATTACGCGGGCAGCCCGCTGCAGATGGACTTCGGCGAGCGGGGCGACACCAAGGGCGTGGTGCTGGCCGAGGTCGGCCCGGGCATCGAGCCCCGCATCGACTTCGTGCCGCTGACCGCTGGCCGCCGTCTGATCCGGCTGGAAGGCACCTTGGAAGAGATCACCCAACGAGCCGGCCGTGTCGGAGACGCCTGGGTGAAGGCGGTGGTGAACGTGGAGGTCTCCAACCCCTTCCTGCCGGACACCCTCGCCAAGATGATGCCGCAGGCGACGCTCGTCGACATCGACGAACGCCGCACCGGGGCAGCCGACCGTGTACTGGACCGGGAGACCTCCACCGGAGAACTCCCCGATGTCGAAGACCTGTTGCGCGACTACCTGCCCGGCCGCGGCACCACCGGTCTGGCCCTGGACCGTGCCATGGCCGCCCTCGCCCATCTGCAGGCCGAACCCGACCCCGACGATCCCGCCCCGTGCTGCGAGGAGAACCTGCTGACCGCGGCCATCGCCGGCCAGCCCCTCGACACCATCGACCGCTCAGGCCTGCTGCCCGGCATCGACACCTCCGGAGCGAAGACAACGCGATGAAACCCCTGACACTGTCCATCATCGGACTCCGCAGCTACCCCACCCCGGTCACCGTCGACTTCACCGGCAAGAGCCTGGTCGCCGCCCTCGGCAACACCGGCGCCGGCAAGAGCAGCATGCTCGACGCCATTGTCTTCGCCCTGTTCCGCAAAAGCTCCTGGGACGCCAAGGAACCCCGGCAACTCATCGCCGACGGCGCGCAGGCCATGAGCGTCGAACTCACCTTCCTGCACAACGGACAACGCTGGCACATCCATCGCACCATGCACGCCACCAACCCGAACGCAGCCCGGCACCATCTGAAGAACCTCGACACCGGAGAGGAGATCGACGGCGCCAACGACGTCGACCCCCGCATCAAGGCGATCCTGCAGATGGGCTACGACACGTTCCTGCGTGTCGGGCTGCTCCCGCAAGGCAAGTTCGACCGTCTCCTTGTCGCCGCCCCCAAAGAACGGAGCGCGCGGCTGAGAGAACTCTTCGGTGCCGAGTCCCTGGAGTCGGTCCAGCAGATGGCAGCCCGCCGGCGCGAGGCGCTCAAGGACCTGCTGGTCGACGCGCGGGCCAAACGCGATTCCATGCCGGCCGACCCCGAGCGGGCCGCCGAGGAAGCCGGCGCCGCCGCCGACGCGGCCGAAGCCCGCGCCGAACGCCTCCGCACCGCCGTCGACCGCATCACCAGGCTGCAGAAAGAAATCTCCGAAGCCCGTACCGCCGCCGAAAAGGCAGCCGCCGCCAGAACGACTCTGTCGACGCGCACGGTGACCGGCGCAGGCACCGCCCTCGACGCACTCGAAGCCGTTGCCACCGACATCGCCGCACGACGCGACGCCCTGGATGACCGCGACGCCCAAGCCCGAGCCCGGGAAAGCGAACTGACCGACGAGATCACTGCGGCAGAGGCGGATGGAGAAGGCCCAAGCGCCCTCACCAAAGCCGCAGTGATCCTCCAGACCCTCGCGGAGCAGGCCACGGAGCACCGCAGCGAGCGCGAACGGCTCGCCGGGCTCACCGGACAACTCGCAGGCGAACGCGAGGACATCACCACGACCGAAGCGGACCTGGCCGAGCGCGTCGCACACACGAAACCGCTCGCAGAGGCAGCCCGCGCCGCTTCGCAGGCGAGCAGAGAGATCCGCATCCGCGCCACCACCGCCCGCACCGCGCTGACCGCAGCCCTCTCGACGGCCCGCCGCGTCGCCGACACCGCGAGCGCCGAGGCCACCGCAGCGAGCGGACACCGATCCGCCCGCGACGACATCGGCCCGCGGGAAACGGCAACAGCCGCCGCCGACAAAGCCCTCGCCGCCGCCGAGAAGCATCTGGAAGCGCACCAGCTGCGCAACAGGGCCGCCGCGATCGCCGCCGAACTGCAGCCGGGCGACGACTGCCTCGTATGCCACCGCCCACTCCCGGCCGACTTCCCACCCGCCTCCACCACCGATACCGCCGAGCTGACTGCGGCGAAAACACAGCTCGACGAGGCGAAGTCCGCACGAGAGGTGGCCGTCGGACGGCTCGCCGAAGCCCGCGCCGCCGTAACCGAAGCCGAAAAGACGGTCCTCGCCCGCCAGAAAGACCACCAGGACACACAACGAGAAGCGCGCAAGGCCATCGCGGAAGCAGTGGGCGCGTTCGAGGACCTCGAGGCCCTGGCCGCCGGAACCAGCCGAGGCTTCGAGGCGGAATCAGCTTCGGCGACACTGACCGCCGCCACTACAGCCCTGGCGACCCCGACCACCGACGGCGCCGCACAACCACAGGAACGTCCCGAGCCGAACACCGCACCCCTCACCGACGCCATCGCCGCGTGCGAACAGACGGCCGAGGACCAAGCCGAGCACCTGAAAACCGAAGAGAGCCGCCTCACCGCCGGCCTCGAGGCAGAACACAAGGCACTGGAAAGGCGCAAGGAAGCCCACCGCCGCGCCGTCGACGACGCCGCGACAGCCTCCAAGCGACACGCCCGCGCCGCAGCCAGGACCACCACCGGCCTCCATGCGCTTCCCACCCGCATCCGGGCGATGCTGCCGGACGAGGCCATCGACGTCACCGCCGACGAGGCATCAGCTGTCGCCGCCGCGGTCACCGCCCGGCAGGCCGAAGCCCGGGAACTGCTCGACCGGAGAGAAGCGGCCCGAGCGGAGAAGACCTCCGTACTCGCCGAGCAGCGCGCCCTCGACCAGGAGGCCCGCACCGACCTGGAACGCCCGCTGAACGAACTGCGAGGCAACCTGGACGCCTGGGCCCATGCCGCAACCCAGGCGGCTGCCCACCTCGACGACGCCGACAACCACCGGATGCCCCAGGCCCCCACCGAGCCGGGAATCGCCGAAGTCCGGCAATTCGTCGGGGAACTGTCCGCAGCCACCTCGAAGCTGGACGACCAACTCACCGACCGCGCCACCACCGCCACCGACCGCGCGAACACCGCGGCGATCGGCCTCGGAAAGCAGGCCGCCGCACTCCGCGATGTCGAGGATCTCGCCCCCGCAGCCGACCTGACAACTCCATCGGCGCTGCATCCCCTCGTCACCGCGGCCGCACACGCCAACAGAGAGATCGAAGAGCAGCGCCAGAAACAACAGAAGGCGCTGGACACGATCCAACCGGCCGCCGACCTGGACTTCGCCATAGCCGCCGGCACAGCCCGCTACGAGGCCCTGGAGGTGCTGCGCACCGAACTGGTCGACGCCAAGTTTCTGGGCCATCTCACCGCTCTGCGCACCCACGCACTGCTCGGCGTCGCCAGCGACCTGCTCCAACACATGACCGAGGGACGATTCGGCTTCGCCGACACCTTCGACATCGTCAGCCGCAGCTCCGGAGTCAACCACCACCCGAACCGGCTGTCCGGCGGTGAGAAGTTCCTGGCATCGCTCGCTTTGGCCCTGGCACTCGCCGAACTGCACTCCCGCAACGGCTCGAGCCTCGGCTCGCTGTTCCTCGATGAAGGCTTCGCAGCCCTCGACACCACCACACTCGACTCCGCCCTCGACGTGCTGCGGGCCCAGGCCGGAGGCAACCGCCTCGTCATGGTGATCAGCCATCTGCATGCCGTTGCCGAAGCGGTCGATGATGTCCTGTGGGTGGAGCGGACCCCCGCCGGGTCCTCCGCACACTGGCTGACGTCAACAGAACGCGACGACCTGGTGCAAGCCGATCTGGCCAGCGGCCTACAGGAACTCGCGCGGTAGCGGCGCTGGCGAGTCATGCAAGAGGCGATGGCCTCACAGGGCAGCGGGCTGGGCGCGGACGGCCACATGGTGCCGGCCCGGGCTGGTGCGAAGACGGGTCCCGACGAGGAGCGGGTTCTCGCCTGGGTGCGGACTGGGTGGGGCGCACTTCATGCCACCGGTCTTCTAGGCAGGTCAGAGATGAGAGAGATGATCAGAACGTTGCGCTCGCCGGGAGGGCCCAGACCTTGCCACGCTTCACAGAGCGTCTCCCTCACTCTCAAGCTCGTCTCCGAGGCCGAGATCGGCGAGTTGGTGCGCGGCTCCGAAAGCCGTGGCGCGGCAATCCGCGCTCAGGTTGGCGCCCTCATCGAGGGGGCCACTTCATCGGGCCTACGGGGCGGTGCTCGTGACCACGGCCGTCGTCCCCACAACCGAGCTGTGTGATGCCCAGCGGGCCGCGATGAACCAGGCCTTGCGCACGATCCTGTCCGTACACCGGTTCTGGATCACCGACGGTCCGCTGGGTGAGGCTCTCTCGTCCTTGGGCTGCCCCGACCGGTGGGCCTGAGCAGCTGTGATCAGCGCGGTCACCGTGGGTAGGGGGTGATGCCAACGGTCACTAGGACGCGGCCGCTGCCGGGGAGCAGGCGGTCACTGTGCGGTGAACCCGGTGCAGGTGATAAAGCGCTGTGAGCCGTCGCCGACGGACCAGACCACGGTGTATGTGCCCGGTGGGTAGTGAGCGACAGCTCCTGGGAAGTCTCCGGGCCAGACCACGGTGGCCGCCGTGTCGGAGTACACGGTGGTGCGCGCCGCAGGCGTGAGATGCCGTCGGGCATATAGACGCGGGCCAGAACGGGCATTTCAATCTGCACGGGGTCGATGTTGCCGTACTTTTGCGCAGACTGAGTTCCACCGCGTCTCCGGCCCGGACGTCACCGGCGGCGAAGTACTGCCAGGCCCCGTCGACTTCTGCTCCTTTCTGTGGGGCACGCAGTCGAGCTGGTCCGGCAGGTAAGTGAAGGGCGGGGGTTGCAGCGGCGAGGGGGACGTCGGCGACGGCGTGCGGGTTTCCGTCGAGATGACCGAGGGCGTAGCGGGGGAGGGCGTCGGCGACGCGGTGTCCCCCTCGCCGTTGCGGGCCGGCTCCGGCGCGGGCGGGGCGCTGACGGCCCTTGTCGGGCTGCCGGGCAGCGCCGTTGCCCGGCCCTGCGCGGGTGTGGACGCTGATGATGCGGCGAGACCCCAGCCATCAAGCCCAGCTGGCGGCGCGCACCGTCAACGAACACGGCGGCGCCAGGTGCCGGTTGAATCGCCCCACGGCGTCGTCCAGCCAGCGGATCCGTTCTCGTCGGTGACTTGCCGGGAAATGGCAGGAGTGCCGTGCGAGGATACGGGTCGTGGCGAGGCGGAGCGGTGCGGCGGTGCGGTCGTTGGGGGAGGTGCCGACGAGTCTGCGTGTTCCTCCTTCGGGCATGGTTGCGCCGCCGATTGCCACCAAGTCCGACTATCTGCCGCTGGATCAACTGCCGTGGCAGGATGCGGAGCGGCTGTTTCTGCGGCTTGCCGAGCGGGACGGCAGGGCCGAGTATGCCGAGTTGTACGGCACGGCAGGACAGGGCCAGGAAGGCATCGACCTGTTCGTTCGCAACACCCGCGGTCCGGCCGCGTCCGCCGGCACCGATCCCGGCCGCCGCTACACCACCTTGCAGTCAAAGCGCGTGGCAACGCTGACACCGGCAGACATCATCAAGGCGGTCGACAAGTTCCTGGCCGGTTCGTGGGCCAGTCGCTCGGAGGTCTTCATCTACGCCACCACCCATGCCCTGCGCCCCACGACGCTGGCTGAGGAACTCGAGCGCCAGGCGGACCGACTGGAGAAGGCGGGGATCCGGCTCGAGCGCTGGGGATGCGAGTCGGTGAGCGAGCGGCTGCGGCACCTGCCCGAGATCGTCGATGACTTCTTCGGCCGCTCCTGGGTGGCCGGGTTCTGCGGTCCGGAGGCAGCACAGGCTCTGGCGGGCCGGCTGCCGGGCCAGGATGTGGTGGCATTGCGGGCGGGCCTGCGCAGCCTGTACCGGGCGTCCTTCGCTCTTCAGGACACAGGGGCGGTCCTGATGGCTCCGGCCGTGTCCGCGCACCCGCCGAAGCCGCTTGAGTACATCCTGCTGGACATCACCGACAGCGGCGGTGAGTTCATCGGGAGTCCGCCGGGCACCGCGGGAGAGCAGCCCTCGGCGGACGAGCGCCGGGACGGGCACGGTCTGCCCGGCCCAGCAGGCCCGGGTGCGGCAGGAACAGCGGAGATGGACCAGGCCGTCGGCGGGTACGCCCCCTGGACCAACCGTGACGCCGTACCCGCCGTGGACCGCTTGCTGGAGCGCGGCCGGGTCGAGGACGAGCTGGGCGGCTTGGAGGTGACCCGCAGCGCCTGCGACGAGTGGCTGGCCGACGGCGACCTTTCGGTTGTGGCCGGCGGGCCAGGGGCGGGAAAATCCAGTCTGCTGCGCTTCGTGGTGTCCGACCTTCTGGACGACCTGCCCCGTTCGGCCGCCCTGGCCGCGAAGTTCGGCTCGCATCTGCCGGTGTGGTTGCCGTTTTCGTTTCTGTGCGAATACCTCAAAGGCGACGCCGAGCGGTCGGTGGAGTCTGCTGTCCGGGCCTGGCTCACCCGCTACTCCGCGCAGCACCTGCACGACCTGGTGGCGCGGGCCCTGGCCGATGACCGGCTGCTGCTGGTCGTCGATGGTCTGGACGAGTGGACCGACGAGGACAGCGCCCACCCTGCCCTGACCCTCCTGGAGAACTTCGTCCGCAGCCGCAACGTCGCCGCCATCGTCTCCAGCCGCCCCTACGCTCTGCGTCGCCTGATGCCGCTGGCGGGATGGCGGGTGGGAAACCTGGCGCCGCTGTCTGCGGCACAGCAGCAGCACATGACACGGGCCGCCTTCGCCAGGGCCGTGACCGCCGAGCTGACCACTCCCGCGGGAGGGCAGAAGGCGGGCCCTGTCGCGCAGCGCCTCACGGGGGAGACCGCCGACCGCTTCCTGGACGAAGTCGAGGCCGTGGCCGACCTCAAGGCGCTGGCCGCCGTTCCGCTGTTCCTGCTGATGCTGGCCGGGATGTGGTCCAGCGGACCGCTGCCCACGCGGCGAATGGAGGCCTACCGGCGGCTGGTTGACGTCCTGCTCGAGCAGCATCCGGCCATCCGGCGGCGCGACGTTCGCAGGCCCACGGGCCAACTGGACGCCCGGGACATCCGCCAGGTTCTGGCCGCTGTCGCCTACGAGCTGCGACAGGCCGACACAGGACCTGCCGCCAGCACCCGGGTATGGCGCGCCGGCGTGGTCCGGGCACTGTGCGATGACGACCTGTTCGGCTACGACAGCGCGGAGGCCCGCCGTCTGGCCCCGCAGATCATGGAGGTGGCCGAAGGCGATCTCGGCATCCTGCTCGCCCAGGGAGCCGGCACCCTGGGCTTTGCCCACCGTGCTGTCGCCGAGCAGCTGTGCGCCGAGCACCTGATGACCCTGCCCCTCGCCGACCAGCAGGCCGTCGTCCGCTCCAGAGTGGGAAGCCGTTCCTGGCGGGACGTGCTGCTTGCGTTGCTGGCCGGGCAGGACCGCCCGAGCGACGCCGCCGAGCTCCTGCAGACGGCCCTCGACGCAGGCCCGAAAGACTCGGCTGCGGAACTGGGCGGCCACGAACTGGCCGCGGAGGCCCTGGCCGCCGGTGTGCGCATACCCCATCGGGAGGTCACCCGCTTCGCCCTGCTGCTGTGCGCCCGCGTCGAGCAGCACCCCTGGATGCCGCATCGGGCACGTCTGCTCGCCGCCCTCACCGGTGCCCTGGCCGAGACCACCGCCCGCCGAATCTTGCTGCCGTGGTTCGCCCGCAAGACCCTCGCCACCACCGACGAGCCGAACGCCTACTGGTCGCTGCGCAGCCAGGACATCGCCGTAGCGGACGCCGAGACGATCCTCCTTCAGGCACTGCGCCACCCTTCTGACGCTGTCAAGCACGCCTCGGCCAACGCACTCGCCCAGCGCATGGCAGGCACCGACGAAGTGGCACAAGACCTGGCCGTCCTGACACGCGAAGGAAGCGACACCACCGTCCAGGCCGCCGCGCTCGAAGCACTGGCCACCGGCTGGCCCGGGCATATCCGGACGACGGAACTGATCTCCTGGGGCATGCGCCAGGGCGCCATCGGCATCCGGGCCGTCGCACTGCGCGCGCACCGAGCCCTGCGACGCGATACCCCTCAAGGCACAGAGCCCTACGACGAGAACGACCGTCAGTGGCTGCTCAGCCTGCTCGATCGGGACTCGGTGGGGGACACCCTGGACCGGGTCACCGCAAAGATGGTCAGTGACGCAGCCCAGGGCGACGAATCCGCGCGAGACCTCTGCCTTGCCATCCTCTCAGGCACGCCCGGCCAGCCCGGCACCCCAGGATGGAGGGAGCTCGCCTGGCGGGTGCTGCTCACCGCATTTCCGCACGATCCGAAGGTCGTCCAGTGGGTGGCACGCACGATCGCCTCCAACGACTACCTGGCCTACCCCCTGGCCCACGCGCCGGACGCCTGGGCGGATGAGCCTGCCATCCGCGACGCTGCTCAGACCCGCCTCCTACGCGAATCCCGCCACCCCGCAGACAACACCTTCCATCTGGCCCGGCTCGCCCGCACCGACCAGGTCCGTGACCACCTGATCAGTGCCCTCGACGCGTCCCTCGGCACCGCCGTGGCCGCCCGGGCCCTTCAACAGCTTCACGGCGACGACCCCGTTGCTCGAGAAGCCCTGTTGCGCAAGATCAACGGTCCTGCTGACGAGGCAGTATTCTTCGTCGAGGTCGTGGCCACGGTCCTGGGACCCACAGACGGCATCGATCACCTGCTCCAGCTGATCCAGCAGAGCCCCCAGCAAGGCGTCCAGCATGCCATCTGCGCCCTCGCCAGCCTCTGGATCGACTGCAAGAACGCCGTACGTGGCGAACCCACCCCCCTTCTGCCCGCGCAGGCCGAACAGGCTCTGGAACACCACGACGCACAGGCACTTGCCCGCGTCTGCCTTGATGCGGTGCCGACAGAGAACTTCGGCACCGCGCGCGGCTGGATCATCGGGGCCTGGCCCGAAGTCCCAGAAGTCCTGACCTACGCCCGCCAGTGCCTGACCGGCGCCGAGCCCGAGGTCGGCCCGGTCCTCATCGGCTATGGCCCGCTCAACAGCCCGCAGGCCGCACAGATCGTCGCCGAAGCCACGGCCCTGCTCAATCCGCTCCCGCCTCCTCTGCGCGTGCTGATCGCCCAACAGCTCACACGACGCGGCATCGACACCGACACCGTGACCAATCTGCTCACCGAATGGCGACACGACACCTCGAGCCCAGTCCGCCGGGCCGCCGCTACAGCACTGGCCCGCGCCCTCGCCGTCACTCCCGTCACGGCGTCCGGCACCGACGGCGCGACACTGGGAGCCATCACGGCCCACCACGGCTGGCAGCAGGCACGGGAGAGGCTGCGCTCCGAATGCCGCCAGGAACTGCTGGCCCACGATCTCTACACAGGAGACGACCGCCGACGCACCGCCTGGCTGATCATGCTCCTGCTCGGTGACGTCACCCTTCTGGAAGGCGTCGTCGAGCGCAACAACGGCCGACCAGCCTCTGTCGAATTCGACGATTCCCTCTCCGACCCCGATCCCCAGCTGACCGAACTGGTCGCAACCCACTGGACCGCGCTTCAACAACAGTGCGGTAACCGGCTGCCCGAACGCCTGGCTGGACGGCTCAGCCGCACCCCTCCGGAGCTCACCCAGGTATGGGCCACGCTGGCGACCGTTGCTACCCGGCACGCCGAACTCGACCGTGCACTGAGCGATGCCGTGCGCGCCGACCCCGAACTCCTACGCGACACGAATGTGTTCGCCTGGTACGCCGACACCAACCCAGACGATCCAGACCTGCTCCGCCAAGCAGCCCAGGCGGCCCAGGCCGACAACGACCCCCAACCCGTGCTCCACGCGGCGCGCAAACTCCACCAGCTTGACGCCCATAAGCGTGAACTGCTGGAACTCCTGATCCGCCCGCCGGGCAGAGAACCGTCACCACAATTGATCAGTGACGACGACATCGACATGGCCGTCACTGGCTGGTGTCGCATCGCCCTGGCCCGCCTTCTACCGGAGGATCCGCACGCGCACAGCCTCTACCGCGCCCTGCAACAACACCTCGCCGGCAGCTACCGGAACGACTGGACCTGGCCCGAAGCCATCGCCGTGACGATCAACCTCGCCCCGGCCGCCCAGGTACCCCACCTCACCCTGCGCATCGCCGAACGGCTCCAGCGTCGCGATGCCGGCTTTGCCGCACCCGCACTCCTCGAGGCAACGGCCCACCGCATCCGCCGCGACCCTCAAGCCGAACAAGCCATGATCGACGCCATCACCAGCCTCGACACCATGGATACCAGCGCCCCCCTATGGCTCCTCCACGGGCGCACCTACACTCCTGCGCCCAGCCAACCGGATCACCAGCAGATTCTGCTGGCTGGCATTCTGGCCGCTGCCACAGGGCTGCCTGCCGACGTCGCAGTGGCCCTGGCGCCGCTCGCTGACAGCGACAGCGTCCTGCACGACAACCCGCTCATGACACCAAGGCCAATCAGGCTCGCCCTCCTTGATCTCCTCGACACCGTTCGCTGACCTCCGACGTGAACGACGGCGATACGCGGTCGTCGACAGCTGGCAACAACCGAGTCCCTCTTCGTCCGAGATCCAGTGGCGGACGGGCGCGTCCTGCGCGCGCAGGGGCTGGGCCTGCCAGGTCGCAAGTGGCGGCCTCACCCACCAGGAGCGGAAGAACCGCGTGCCGGAGGGCGAGTTCGAGGAGACCCACCCGACGTGGTGGGGACGCTCATCGGCCCCCAGACCATCCCAGGAAGGCGACGACCTCGTCGCCCGAGGCGACGAACAGCTCGTCGTCTGAGGTGATGTCGAGGGCGCGGACCGGACTGTCCAGGATCAGGATGCGCTCGACGAAGTCGCCGTCCGGATTCCACGACTTCACGGTTGCGTCTGCCCCGCCCGTGAGCAGGCTCAAGCCGGACTTGCCGTACCGGACGGTCAGGGCGGTCACCGGACCCTTGTGAACTCGTTCCTGACGTACGAGCAGGTCTCGGTCGACAGCGCTCTCCACGATCACGGAGCCTTCAGCGGTGCCGCGGCAGACGACGAGGAGCCCGTGGAACAAGGCGTGCACCGAGGGGCCGGCCGGTTCCTGGCTCGTGGGGAACGGCGCCAGGCTGCCCGAGCCCCTGCCCGCGTCGATGAGACGCGGCGTGCCGGGCTCATGGATCCAGAGGTGCCCGGTGTCGTCCGTCGCCAGTGCCACCGTGCGTCCGGCCAGAGAGAACCTTTGCGCGTCCACGAGCCTTGCCGGGTGCGGATGCTCAGGTCCGGTGCGCCGTCCGGTGTGTCCTTCCAGCACGACGTGGTCGTCTTCTCCGGCGGACAGGACGAACAGCTCGGTCCGGTGGTCCGCCGACAGCGCGAGGAGCCGCTCGGGACGCGTGGGGCAGATGGTGGTCCACCTTGGCTGCCAGGGCAGGGCGGCACCGTGGACGGGTTCGGACAGGCGGTGGGCGAGATCGGAGTGGCCGCCCCTCAGCGCGGTGAGGCTCGCGGCCGTGCGCCGGTGTCGGGCGGAGAGCTTGCGGTCCAGCAGTCGCTCCAGCACCGGGCGCGGCAGGCCTCGCGGTTCGGAGTGACCTGCCAGGGCCTCGCGCACCGCCCGGGGGTCGGCTCTGAAGAGGAATTCGGGGTCCTCCAGCAGTTCCCACTCCCGGTCGGCGTCTTTGGCGATCGCGATTCCGTGCCGCAGGACATACGGTTCGGCCGCGTCCCATTTGCGGGCCGATGTGTGGTCAAGCGGGGCGAGCAGCCGCTCCAGCAGGCTCCGGTGCCAGTCCCGGCTACCGGCCGACTGTGCAAAGTCAGCTACCAGGTAGTCGGCCATCGACTGGTGGAAGAGGCGGTAGAGGAGAGTCCCGTCAACATCGGTGACCGATCGCAGGTAGAACCGCGCGGCCTCCAGGGTTTCCTTCATGGCGTCGGGTGACGGATCGGTCGGCACGGCACTGTCATCGCCCTCGGCGGCGAAGAGCGGCGCGACCCGGCTCAGGGCGGACACGGGCATGCCTTGGCCGTGGGCGGTGCCCAGGGCCGTGAGGACGGGACGCAGCCAGAAGAGTTCCGGCTGGGACCGCAGCTCCAGTTCGAGGAATTCGGTCAAGGTGTGCGGTACTCGATGGGCCGCTTCTGCTGCCTCCTGCGGCATGGTGACCGTTTCGGCGCCGGAGTTGATGAAGTGTCGTGTGAGAAGGCCGGCGACGAGAAAGGATCCCCAGGGCAGTTCGGGAGAGCGTTGGTCGACCAGAACGGACGCAAGTTCGTGCGCGAAGGCATGGACGGCGGAGCCGCGGCGGCGGAACTGGCTTGTCGTGCGCAGGATCCCGGTGACGTAGTCTGCCAGGTCTCTTGCCAGTTCCTCCCGCGGCACGTCATCGAGGTTGACCAGCAGTCCGCTCTCGGCCGCGGCGTCGAGAAGGGGCTGGAATTCTGCGTACGGGCGGGTGGCGACCAGTACCCGTGCCAGGGGACGGCCGTCGTCCCGGCGGTCGAGGGCGAGGGGCAACAGCAGGCGGTGCATGACCTCAGAGCCCTGGATCATCTCGTCCAAGGCGTCGACGACGACGACCGGCGGTGCCGCTTTCTTCCGCAGCAACTGAAGCAGCCGGTCTGGGGAGCGTGCGCCGACGCCCAGTTGGCGGGCGATGGAGGCGCAGACCTCGGACACGTCACGTTGACGGGCGTGTACGGCGGCGAAGTCCTTGACGGCGGGGAGCGGTGCCCGAAATGCCCTCATCCACAGCTCCTCGGTCACCTCGCGCAAGGCAGGGTGAGCCGCGCAGACGAGGATGCCGAGCAGCGCCGATTTTCCGGAGCCCGGCGCGCCCGTGACCAGGGCCGGGACCCGGGCGTTCGGATCATCAAGCCAGTCGGACAGGATGTCCAGTTCGCGTCGGCGGCCTGTGAAACGCCCGAGCACCCCGCGCCCGTACTCGGCCACGGCCGAGGTGCCGGAGGCCCGTTCCATGAAGTGCAGGTGGTCAAGACCAGCGTCCACGTCCGCCAGGAAGGGCAGTACGGCGGGATCGATACTCCGGGGCAACAGGCCGTGTCTGCGCCCGCCCATGTAGGCGGGGTTCATGAAGAACGGCGGGTTCCCTTCTCCGGACTCCAGGTCTTGCGCGTCTGACGGTCCCGCCATAAGGAGAGCCGATGCGGCGGAGTGCCACAGCTCTCGCTGGATCTCCTGGGCGAGCGTCTGCAACGGAACGACCGCCAGACTCGGGTCGATGCCGAGGGCCCCATGACGCAGGCGCGACAGGACAGAGACAAGCGCGCGGCTCAGCGCTCCAGCGGATCGGGGTCCTTCCCGGCTTCCGGCATCGAGGATCAGCCAGTTGCGTTCGTCTGGGAACAGCTTGAACCGTCGCGGTGCCGCCGGCCAGGTGTCGAAGACGAACAGGACCGAAGGCCGGGAAGGATGGCCAGAGTGAAGCAGATCGGACCAGAAGCTGGCATCTGACCATCGCTGGTCCGCACCGCTGTCGGCTCCCGGTGCCCGGAGGTCATTCCAGTGGACGCCGTGGCCGGTGACATAGACGATGCAGAGGTCGTCGGGATGCTGGCGGTCAAGGAAATCTGCCACCTCGCCGCCGACCCGTCGAACTGGCACATCGGACGACGTCGCGCACACGTAGCCCATCGTGGTGAGTGCGTCGGCGACTTCGCGGATGCGCCCGGCCATGGAGTCGTCAGAGGCCGTCGGCGTACTCAGATGGTCGGCGTGGTGGTCACACGCTTTGATACCGAGGCACAGAGCCCTGCGCCCGCGTGCCGGCGAGTCCAACGATGACCTCCTAGTGCTTCTTCGTCGCCCAGCCTAGGCCTAATTCCGTGTCCGTCGACCTGAAGACGGGCGGACTCCAGTAGCCTGACCCGCACAGTGCGACCGTCGGACGAACATCGAGGATGACCGGATGCCGGAGGCCTCCGACGAAGCCCGGGGCTTCCAGGGCAGGGCGATAAGTCTTGCCGTCCATGAATTCCAGGGGCCGCTGGTCGATCTCTCCTTCCTGAAGCAGGTTGGGGCACTGCGCAAGGCGCTGACCGTTGCGGGGTACGCGCTGGAGAGTCATGACGGTTTGACGGCCAAGGAAATGGGTTCGAAAGTCCACAGGTTCCTCGAGTCGCCCGGGGACCATCCCCGTATCGTGCACATCCTCAGCCACGGCGTCGCCCCGCCGCCGAGCCGACGGCTGCATGCCGTGGGCGCCTGCGGTCAGTTCCATAAGGACACCGACGTCCAGGTCTGGCTCGACCTCGTCGACATCTATCACCCAGAGCGGCCCTACACACTCTTCCTGCTTGACTTGTGCGGCGCCGGTCAGGCCGCGTGGCCGGACTGGACGCAGGGCGCTGTCGGCTTCGATCGGCGTGCCTGGGTGATTGGGGCCTGCGAAGAGTCTGAAGCGGCCTACAACGCCCGTCTCACCCAGGCCCTCGCCGACACACTCGACGGTCTTCGTGCCGACCCGGCTTCGTTGGAGCTGGAAGTATCGCGCCCGTACGTTCCGTTCGACACGTTCGTCGATGCCACCCGTGCGCGGGTCGATGAGCTTGCTTCGGCGCCGGGCGCTCACCAGCAGCGGGTGACCGCCACCCCGTACGACGGGACGTATCCAGATCTGCCTTTCTTGCGTAACCCCCGGGCGGTTCCCGTAGCTGTCCAGCTGGACGAGATACTCGACTTCGGCCACTGGCAGGGGGCGTCGACCGGGCGGCTGATGGCCCGGCCTCACAGGCGGGGGGTCGGCTTTGTCGGGCGGTCGACCGAGCTCGGTCGGATCGCGGACTGGATGGACTCCACCCTGGAGGGGGAGGCGCATCTCCCTTGGCTCTGCCTGGTCACCGGACGGCGCGGTTCCGGCAAGTCTGCGCTGCTCGGGGTCCTTGTCTGTGCGACGCACGAGGACTTCGACAAGGCCGACGATGCCATCTGGCTGACAGCGTTCCGGGGCGACGCCCCCTCGCGGCACGACACGGGCCACATGGCCGCGGTCCACGCGCGCCGACGCAGCCTCGACGCCATCCTCACGTCAGTCGCGCGGCAGCTGCGTGTGCAGGAGAGCATGCGGAAGTGGCTTGACGAGTCCTCTCCGGCCCGCAGCCTGTGCGAGGCCATCAGAGACCTGCCCTTTCCGCCGTTGCTGGTCATGGACGCCATCGATGAGGCCGAGAGCCCGGCAGAGGTGATCACGGAGCTTGTCCAGCCGTTGGCGGAACGCCGTCCGGACGGCCAGCCCCTGGCCTACTGCCTCGTCGGAATACGCGACGAGGAACCGGACCATGAGTTGCGTGCGACGGCTCAGCAGTCAGGGCTGTATTTCGACCTTGAGAGAATCCGCGCGGACACCTTGTACACGGATCTCCGCGAATACGTGCTGATGCTGCTGCGTACCGAACCACGCTACGACGGCGTGCGGTTCAAGGATGCCCGGCCGCTGCTGGCGAAGGGTGTCGCGTCGTCCTTGAGCCGTCGGAAGCGCCCGGATCGGGGAGGGGAGTTCCTCATCTCCGGGCTGTACACACATCACATCCTGTCGCGTGAGTGGCCTGCGTTCGACGTCAAGTCCGCGGAGGACCTCGGCCGGGCGGTGCCCCTCGACCTGGCCGGTGTACTGAAGAAGGACCTGGACTCGGGTCCCGTGCAACGGCCGATGCGGCGGCCATTGTTCACCGCGCTCGCCCACGCCCACGGTGCCGGCATGCCCGCATCCGTCGCACGGTCCGTGGCGAAGCTCTTCCTCACCGATCCAGTCCTCCCCGAACTGGACGCAGTCCAGCAGGCCCTGGACGGCGAGGGGCACTACCTCCGCGTCTCCTTGGACACGGACGGCACGCTGCTGTACCGGCTCTACAACCAGGGCCTGGACGAGCACCTGAAGTCGGGGACGGACAGCACAGGTGGAGAAGGCCGGGCGGAGGGAGTCCTCGACGCCGTACTCGCCTGGGCCCAAGGGCTGCCCAGCGCCTTACACAGCATCTGGTCCACGCCCTACGTGCGCCGCCATGCCGCCCAGCACGCCGCTGACGAAGGGCGGCTGGCCGAACTCCTGGCCGACCCGGGATTCCTCATCCACACCGACACCGACGTGCTCGGTCCGATACTGGCCCGCCTGCTCCCGCGCCCGACCGAGCCGCACGCCTTCCTCCTGCGCCTACCGCCGGCCCGACTCCGGGACCTGTCATTCGGTGCGCGGCGGCAGCTGTTCGGCCTGGAGGCGATGCGGTGGGGCGCTCCCGCCCTCTCCCACGATCTGCTGACCGCACCCGCCCACGGAGCGCCACCGGTGCGGGCAGTTCCGTTGTGGTCCACGGGGACGAATCTCGACGCACGGCAGCTGTACGTCGCCGCCGACCACACGGACGCCGTGAACGCGGCGGTCGTGCTCGACCTCGACGGGCGCCAGGTCACGATCTCTGCGGGGGCTGACGGGACGATCCGCACCGCTGACCTCGACGACGGACGCCCTGTGGGTGAGCCCATCACGGGTCACACCTCCGAGATCACTGCTCTGACGGCCACCACCCTCGACGGCCACGACGGGCCTGTCCTGATCACCGGATCCGCCAACGGCCCGGTACACCTGTGGGACCTGGCGAGCAGCGGACCGGTCGGGGATCCGCTGATGGGCCACACCGACGAGGTCACGGCGGTGACGACGTGGACGGCAGCGGGGAAGTCCTTCCTGATCACCGGGTCCGTCGACGGCACCGTACGGGTCTGGCAGCTTCCCGGCGGGGAACCGGTCGGGGATCCGCTGATGGGCCACACCGACTCCGTCACCGCCCTGGCGGTGCACACGACATCCGAGCAGTCCTTCCTGATCACCGGGTCCGTCGACGGCACCGTACGGGTCTGGGAACTTCCCAGCGGGGAACCGGTCGGGGATCCGCTGATGGGCCACACCGACGAGGTCACGGCGGTGACGACGTGGACGGCAGCGGGGAAGTCCTTCCTGATCACCGGGTCCGTCGACGGCACCGTACGGGTCTGGCAGCTTCCCGGCGGGGAACCGGTCGGGGATCCGCTGATGGGCCACACCGACTCCGTCACCACGATCACCGTACTCCCCTCGACTGCGGGTACGACCGTCTTCACCGGCGATGCGTCAGGCCGCATCTACCAGTGGTCTGTCGAGGCCAGTCCCGTGGAGGGGACGGTCCTGCGCGGACACACCGGAGCGGTGACCGCCCTGAGCCTGGGCGGTGCGGATCAACCGAGCGTGCTGGTCTCCGCCAGCGAGGACGGCACCCTACGTGGCTGGGCCCTCTCCGACGGATCGCCGATACCGACTCCGGCACTCGGCCACGAAGGCCGAGTAGTCGGACTCGGCAGCCTGACGACCTCCCATGGGCAAGACGCGGCCGTCAGTGTGGGCACCGATCGCGTCATCCGCTTCTGGCGGACGGACGACGGCGCGCCTGCCGAGAACCTGCCCCCGATCGCCCTGCCGGCAGGCCCGGCGGCGATGGCCTACTCCGCTGAGGAACGCCTGCTGGTGACCGGAACCTCCACCGGAACCGTGTTGCTCCACAGCACCGACGACGGCGCCCTCACCCACGTCCCCATGGAACCCTCCTCGGCCGTCACTGCTGTCGAATGCGCCACGTTCGGCGGCAGACCGCACGCCCTCGTCGCCCACCAGGACGGCCGTGCGCACCTGTGGGACCTGCGGGAGCGAAAGCGCGTCGCAAGGCTCACCGGCCACCGGTCGGCGATCACGGCGATTTCCTTCTTCGGCCCCGCCTCGTCACCGACCGCCGTGACGGGCAGCTACGACCGAACCGTGCGGCTGTGGGACCTGACCACGCGCACCGAGTGCGGACAACTCGCCACGCATCCCGACGCCGTGATGGCGGTCGTCTGCACGACGCTCGACACCGTCCCCGTCGCCGTGACCGCCTGCGCGGACGGGAGCCTACGCCTCTGGGAGTTGGGGGAATGCCGTCAGATCGATGAACTCGACGCGCACACAGACGCCGTCACCTCGCTCGCGTGCGCCACCGTGGACGGGGTGCCCACTGCCGTCACCACCTGCCGGGACGGTACGGCCCGGCTGTGGAACCTCACCACCCGCCGCCAGTCAGAGGAACTGGTCTTTCCCTATCCCGTCCACCGGGCACTGTGGCTCCCTGGCGACCGCCTCCTGGTGGGGTACGGCGCGGACGTGGCGGTGTTCCACGTCGGCGGTCTTCACGACGACGAGGACTGAGGCCTTCCGCCGACAACGCCCACCTCAGTGCAGGTAGTTCTTGAGAACCTCCGCGAGCTTCCTGCACCTCAGGTAGCTCTTCACCCCATGGGGGTCGAGGACGTTGAGTGACACGGTGATGTCCTCGTCCAGTCCCTCGAACCGCTCGCCCAGGCGTCCTGGTGGCAAAGCCACGGGATCGCCCACGTCAGCGATGTTCACCCACGCCCCTACGCGGGGCGGCCTGATGCCCTTGTCACGAGGCAGAGGATCAAGGCGCTCGAAGACGACATGTGGAACTCCGAGCGGGCTTCCGAGCGTGACCAGGAGCTCGACCCCGTCCCCCAGCTCCGGTTCCGCGCACAGCGCCTCGTACGTCACCACGCTGCCGAGGGAGTGGGCCAGGATCGCCCGGGGGCGCTGCTCGCGAATGGCCTCGGCGATCCGCTGCCGTGCCTTCTCCCTACGCCCGGTGTCCTGCGGGTCGAAATAGCTGGACAGAGAATCGGAGGCGCGCGCCAGGACGTCACAGGTCCCCTGGCCGAAGTGCTTCACCAGGGCTGCGGCCGGCTTGGCCACCGCCCACTTGTGGATGCCGTTCTGGCTGACCTGGTCGGCCCACTGGGCGCCGACTCTCTCCTTCCCCACCTCCTCGACCCACGTGACGAACAGCTCGCGCCCCAGAGGGTCCAGGTTCTCCACATCGGCCGTACCCATCGGAATGTCCTGGGCGAGGCAGTCGGCATAGTAGGCGACAGGCAGTACTGCCAAGGACGGTTGGACGGGAGTGTGCCTCGCTCTGCCCCATTCGAGCCATTTAAGCCAGTCGGCGCCGATATTCTCAGTCGCGAGCGCCAGATCGTTACCAGCACGCGAGAAGTACTTGCGATTCCCAATCCCGTGAACCCCGAGAACCGACATTCCACCCCTGTCCCGTTAGCTGAGCGTCGCCCTGACGCCCCGAGAGCACCCATCGTGGCAGGAAAGTCCTTCCGGTGACACGCCTATCGGTCCAGCACGGCCAGCGCCCGTCCCTCTGCCCCTCCATCCACTTGTTACGGGTTTCGTTGCGTGTCCTTGCGTGTCTGTATGTGTCCACCTTGATTGCGTGGCGGGTTGTGTTACGGGTTGGGTAGGGTGGGGGTGCTGCGGGTGGCCTGGGCGTGAACTCGGCTGCCGGGTGGGGTGTTGTGCCCGGCCGCGGTACGGCAGCGGGTGTCTCGTTGTCTCGCCTTCTGTGGCTGTCCGGTGCTCGTGCTGGTCGTTGGCATGTTGATCGTTTGGAGGGGTTGTTGTGTCTCCTGTGTCTGCGGTGGTGCCTTCGGAGGCCTGGGTTCGGGCCGTGTATGAGTTCGTGGATGCGCGTCTGGATGAGGAGCTGCGTACGGAGTATCCGACGGCGGACAGTGAGCCGGTGGTGGACGTCTACCGGGTGCGGCTGGGGGAGGCGCAGGCGGCGCACCGGGGTTCGTCGAGGCCGTGCACCGCGGCGATCAGGATGCGGCCCGCCTCGTGTGGGAGGAGCTGGCCGCATCGCGGAGCGGTGGCAGGCCCATCCCGGCTTCCCCGGCCCGTTCCTTCCGGCGGCGGTGGCGGGTGGCCGGTGAGCGGGGATCTTGCTGCGGCGCTGATGCGTGATGACCGGCTGGAGGTGCCGGGATGCACGCCGATGACCGGGTGACCTCCTGCGCCCACCAGGCCTGGGCGCAGGACTGCGTCGGCCGGCGCAATCGGCTGACGGGGTCGGCTGCTCGCCGGGGCTCTGGAGATCCACAGGATCCGCACCCGCACCCGGGCCGGGGCTGGTGTGTGGCGTCCGTGCCGCCGCGCCCCGGGCTGCTGGGCGTGCCCGCCGCTTGCGTCCCGTCCGTTACGCGCGTCGTTCCGCTGCAGGGTGTCGGCTGATGATGCCGTGCAGCGTGGACCCCCTTCTCTTGATCGTTTCCCGGCTGCGGCCGGTGCTGCTCACGGCGGTGTACCGCCCTGTTGAAGAAGGTCCCGATGTCTGATCGTCCTGTGATGCCTGATCCGTCCGACGCCGTCGAGTCCGTCGCCGGTCCGGCTGCCGTCGCTGCCGCGCTCTCCGAGGAGACTGCTGGGCCGGTCACCGGAGCTGCCGGGGCTGTGGTGTTGGGGGTGTCTCAGGCGCGGAACCGCTTGTATCAGCTGGTCGACGCGGCGCGGGACGACGGCCAGGTGGTGGTGGTCGAGAAGCGGGATGCGAAGGCCCGTCATACCTACCGCGCGGCGCTGATCCCGGTGGGGCGGCTGGACGCTGGGTCGCGTGCGCGGCTTTCGGGGTGGCCGTCGTGGGCGCGGACGTCAGCGCGTCCGAAGCTGGGTGATCTTGTGGTGGCGGCGGGGGATTCGCTGGTGCGGCGGGGTGTGCCGCAGGTGCTGCTGGACCGTACGACGCCGCTGGCGGTTCTGGTCGAGGCCTCGCTCGTGCCGCCCGGTGACGCGCTGGTCGCGGTGCCCGGTGAAACGCTCACAGATGCCGCGGTGGCGGATGCCGCGCAGCTGACGTCTGCCGCACCCGGAGCTGCTGAAGGCCCGGCTGCGCCCGTCGCCGGTCCGGGGACGTCGCTGGCCGCTCCCGGGACCGCGCAGGTTTCGCCCCCCGTACGTGCGGCGGGTACGGCCGCGCCCGGCCACGCACCGGCTCTGGACGATGCGACCGCCGTGCCGGCGGCTGCTGGGGGCGGGGATCCGCAGGGCGCCGGCCAGCGCGAGGCCGAACGGGCCGCCGAGGCGGAGCCGGTCGCCGCCGCAGCTGAGGACACCGCCGTCGGCCAGGACACCGCCGTCGGCGAGGGCGTCGTGGCGGGGCCTGCCGTCGCTGCCGGTGCTGTTCAGGAGGTTGCCGTCGGCCGGGACACAGGCCATACGACGGTCCCCGTGGCTTCCGTGCGTGTGGCGGGGGCCCTGGCGGCAGCCTCCGCTCCGGTGGTTGGTGGTGGTCGTCGGTTGCATGGTCTGGGGGAGGTGGCCGGGCTGGCTCTGACCGAGGCCGTCGCGCCGCTGGCTGTGCCGGGGTTCGGGTTCGGGTTGCGGGCTCTGGACGGGGTGTTGGGGAGTCTGCCGGTGGGGGTGTTGACGGTGGTGGCGGCGGAGCCGTACGCGGGCGGCTCGCTCCTGGCCGTTCATGCTGCCCGGCATACCGCGCTCACCCACGGCCTGCCGGTGCTGTATGCGGCGTCGGGGTTGTCGCGGGGGGATGTGGCGTTGCGGGTGGTGGCGGCGGAGGGTGGGCTGGACTACCGGCGGCTGCGTACCGGTGGTCTGAGCGCGGACGAGCAGCGGGCTGCGGCCGTGGTTCAGGCCCGGCTGGCCGCGGCGGATCTGCATGTCGACGACGGCACCGGTCTGACCGCGGAGGCGATCGTCGAGACTGCTCCGTACGTCGACGGTCTGGCGCTGGTGGTCGTCGACCGTTTCCAGCAGGCGGCCGATCCGTTCGTTCCGTTGTCCGGGCCGGCTCTGCCTGAGGCGGCGCGGGTGCTGGCGCATCTGGCCCGGAGCCGGAACGTGCCGGTGGTGGCCGTGCTGGACACCACCGATGCCGAGGTCCTGGCCGCGCTGGATGCCGCGTACCTCACGCTGACCCTGACCCGTACCGACACCGACGCCCAAGTTGCTGTGGCCGAGCGTGACTTCGGCGAGCTGGTCAGTGTGCCGCTGCGCGCCGACCTCGCTTCGGCCCGGTTCGCCGACGCGCCCGTGCGCCCGCGGGATGTGAAGGCCGCGTACGTGTTCGGCGGCGCGGAGGGCGAGCAGGTCACCGCCGGTCTCGCCGACGCGGCGCGCCCCTACCTCGAGCCGGGCCTGCGCGAGCAGTTGCCGGAGGCTTTGCGGGAGGTGCTTCCCGGCCTGGTCGACCACTTCGACGCGAAGCGTGCCGGCGACGAGTGGACGGGTTCCTACCTGTCCTCCTCCCAGGCCGCCGTGTACGCGGCCTTCACGCGTGACCCGTCGCTGCCCCACGCCGGGCCGGTGGAGCGCCTTGAGCATGCCCTTGAGGCCTTCTGCGGGCATGCCGCCGCTCACGGTTACCGTCCGCTCGGCGAGGACCGGCAGGCCCCCGCGGGCCCGGATGACACGGTCCGCGCCTGTCTGGAAGCCCATGCTGGGGACCAGGAGCCGGACGACGTGCACACCGTGCTGTCCGCCGCCTTCGAGGACACCTCTGCTCCCGGCTCGCTGTCCGGTACGGCAGCCCAGGACGCGGCCGCCGCGGCCGCGGCCGAGTCGGTGCCGCCGGTGCCGCCGGTGCCGCCGGGTGCCGGGGCCGGCCCGGGTGTGGCTCTGCAGCCGGCCGGGGCGCCGGCCGTCGCAGGCCAGGCGGCGCCCGCGGCACCCGGGGCTGGTGCGGGGGAGGGGTTCGCGGCTGTGGAGGCCGAACTCCTTGACGCGGCGCTGCCGTTTACCTCCGGCGCCCGGCATGGGCTGTCCGCCCGCCTGAACGGCGTGCTCGCCGCGCTGCGCGAGGCCTCCACGACCCCTGGCCGCGCGGGTGAACTGCCGGGCCTGCGCGAGGTCCTGGACGGCCTGGCCGCGCGCCGCCCTCCGGTGCCGTCCACACCGGAGGGCGTACGCCTCGGTGCGGCCCTGGCCGCGTTCACCGCCACTCGCCGAACCGCCCCCACCACCGTCCCGGCCCCAGTGGCGTCAACCGCGCTGCAGCAGGCACCCGTCCCGGGCACGCCTCAGGCGGGCCCCACCCCGGCCGGGACGCCGGACCTTGCCATCGCGGAGGCCGAACTCCTCGCCGCCGCCGCGCCGTTCCTGACCGGCAACGAGCACCGTTCGGCGCTGTCGGTCCATGGGCAGCACGTCCTGGCCCACCTGCGTGACGCTCTTGCCGCCAGCCACGTCCACCTCCTGCCCGCTGCCCGGGCCCGTGCCGCCGAGCTCGGAGCCCGCCGGCTGCGCCTGCCCCAGGAGCCTGCTGCCGAGCGGCTGCGCGCCGCCCTGACCGCCTACCACCAGGCGGCGACGGCGGCGGGGATCACCCCGTCCGCGCTCCCGGCTCCCGCACCGGCCGGTGTTACGGGTCCGGTCCGACCCGTAACACCAGTCCCGGCCCCGCCGACGGCGTCGCTGGAAGTCACCGAGCCTGCCGCTGCCGAGCCCACGGCGGACGCCGAGGCCGCGCCCGGTGACGCCGAGGATGTCCGGGCGGCCGATCCGGCCCGCAGGGTGGTGGAGGGGGTGGTCATGGAGGCGCCGTCGGCCTCGTTCAGCGACGACACGCCTCCGCCCGAGGGCACCCCGGGCACCGGCGGCCGCAACTACACCTTCTTCCTCAACAAGATCCGTGACGCCGTCGAGCAGGCCCTCGGTGAGGCGAACGGTGACGTCGACGCCGCGATCGCTGCCCTGAAGAAGAAGGCCGTGCCGGACTCCATGGCCTTGTTCAAACTCACCCGGGTCGGCGCCAATTACGTCCACACCGTTTACCCGCCCGCTCTGGATTTCCTCTCAAAACCCGGACAAGGTGAGGCCGACGGCGTTTGGGAAGGCCGCCAGAAATGGCGCAACGCCCCCCTCTACGAGGCCATCAGGAAGGGGGAGCGCCACCCGCTGGACGTGTTCGGTCTGGACATCAACGCCGCCTACCTGTCCGCGTTCAAAACCCACCTGCCCATCGGCGCGCTCAAGCACGACCCCACCGGCGGCTTCGACCGCCGCAAGGCCGGGATCCACCGCGTCGACCACTTCACCTGGCCACACGCCGACCTGCCCAGCCCGATCGGGAACCGGATCGAGCCCGGCCCCTACCTCCTGGACGAGGCCACCGTCCGCCTCCTGATCCGCTGCTCCGAGCTCGGCCTCAGTGAGCCGCCCCGGATCCTTCAATCGTGGACCTCCGGCGCTTCCGAGGCCCTCCTGGAGAAATTCCGCCGTGTCCTGCAGCAGGCCCGCCAAACAGCGATCGATTCCGGTGATCCGGTCACGGGAGAATACGTCAAGGCCATGTACTCCCGATTCACCTCCACGATCGGTGAATCGGGAAAGAACAGGGAACTCCGCCGACCCGAGTGGGTCCACACGATCCGCTCCCAAGCGTTCGCAAGCCTCTGGCTGAAAGCGTTCAAAGCCCACCAGGCGGGCCTTATTCTGGTCCAGGTATCCGGCGTCGACGAACTCCATGTCGCCGGAGGCGACTGGAAAGAAGTCTGGGAAGAGGGACGCAAGCCCACCCAGATGAAGGTGAAGCGCCTGTACACCCTCGGGGGGAATTAACCGATGCCGTACGACAACAGCGGCTGGCGCAACTTCGGCACGTACGGCGCCAACCGCTCCGCCGAGAACGTCCGCGGCGGCAAAGCGCTGGGCCGCGCCATGGAAGACGCCCTGGCCCGCATGATCCTCGAAGGCGGCATCAAGTCCCCCGTCACCTCCGCCCGCGGCCTTCGGGCCCGACTGAACTACCTCAACAGCGACGCCGGCCATCAGGCCCTGCGCGACGCCGGGGTCACCGTCCGCCCCCGCGCCCTGAAAAACTGGTTCGCCGGCACCCAGCACCCCAACCCCGCGAACCTCGAGCTCGTGGACACCGCCTACTGGAACCTGCGCACCCAGCGAGTCCTGCGCAACCCCGGAGCCTTCAAACAACACCTGAACAACCAGGGCAGGGGCACCCCGGTGGAGATCCACCCCATCAACCAGGACCTCGTCGACGAACACGCCCGCCGCCCCAACCTCATGGGAGACCAGGCCATCCGGACCCTGCCCGCGGTGCGCTACATCTGGGACGAGGCGGTCGACGCCAGGGATTCCGGCGACGAAGGCAAACTCGAGGAGATCTGGGACGACATCATCAGCGAACTCGACTCCGACTGGGGCGCCTACACCTACGTCTCCTACGTCGGTCTCGGCGCCTGAGAAGGGATGCGAACACCCATGCCACCACGCCGACGCGGTGACGGCCCGCTGATGAACGCCGTCAACCTCCTGGGCATCTTCGGACCGCTCATCCTCGGCGCTGTCCTGCTCGGCCGGTACTTCGCGTGAGCAGCCCCGCCCCCGCCCCATCCCCCTGCCCTGCAGTTGAGGGAGCTGCCGAGGAGCCTTGAGGCCTCGGAGGGAGGCGAGGATCCGCAAGAGCCGGAGGAGTCGGGCGGCCGGGGGTGCCGAGGACACTGAGGAACTGGGAAGGGCCGGATCAGCCCGAGATCGGCGAAGAGTTGGCCCAGTCCATCGAGTCTGCCGAATCCGAAGGGCCCCGCGAATCGGTCGGGCCCGACGAGCTCGCGGATCCGGACGAGGCACCGGACCCCGGCGAGACAGAGGATGTGAACGGGTCTGACACGCCGTCGGAGGAGGACGGCGAGGATGGCTCGGCCGACGCTCCAGAGGCGGGGGATCAGAGGGAGAACCCGCGCCGATGTGGCGCAGGCCCTCGGCAAGCGACATCCCGAGGTGGCTTCGGGGATCACCGGGCTGGGTGCGGAGGTTGCGAACAGGGGAAGAGACTCGCAGGAGGTAGTCGTGACAGATGAGACGGGGGCGAAGTTCGTCATGATTTCGACGTTCCGCAGAAGGGCTGCGGGCGGGTTCATGCTCGCGGCTTTCGTCATCGACGAGAGGGAGTGCGAATCTCCTGCGGAAATGAAGACGATCAGGAACGAAGCCCTCGCCGAGATCCAGCGTCGACGCATCGTCGGAGAGTTCGAGACCCGCAGGGCGAAGGCCGGCGAGCTGCCGTCGACCCTGCCTCGGTGGGCGGAATACAAGGGGCAGCTGGAAGCTGCGGATGGGGAGCCGTCGTGACCCATCGGGTGTTCGGCGCGCGGCACGACTGGGACACCGCCCTCCGACAGTGGCCACCGGCCCGGCGAAAGGACCCCGGTGGACGGCGAGGAACAGCCCATCCTGCCTGTCCAGTTGGCTACGCAAGCGGTCATCCGCGGCGGCGCCGCGAAGAGCACCGTCACCACCTCGCCCAATTGCGTCGTCCGACTGCGTGCCTTGGTCGAGCGTGACGGCGGCTGGCCCCTAGGGCCGCCGCCTGCGCGCGGGCTGCAGATCCCCGAGAAGGTGAATAGGCTGGTCGCAGAGGTCGACGTGGTTCGATTCGAGGAGCCTTCCATGACCAGGAAAAGGAACGGCGCCTGGCGGGCGACGGGAGTTGTCACCGCACTCGCCACGGCCGCCGCGATCGCCTCCGTCGCCCCGGCCCAGGCCCAGACCACCGCTCAACTGTCCGCGTGGGTCAGCGACGGCTGGGGCGGCGGCACCATCACCAGCCAGCCCGCCGGGATCAACTGCCATCAGGAGGCGTGGGACCCGTATGCGACCAACGATCCGCAGCCGAACCCGACCGGCACGTGCACCGCGGGCTTCGAAGTCGGCACGACGGTCACCTTCACCGCCACACCCGACCCGGGGTCCCACGTCAATCAGGGCCCCGCACCGAATCCCGTGACCGTGCGAACGGGCTACAACTACACGTGGGTCTTGTTCTGTCCGAACGACGGTCTGTGCTCCGCAGGCTAGGCGGTTTCGTTTGGATCAGCGGGCGGACCAGAGGAAGATGCCCGCGACGTGAAGTCCGGCGAGGTAGATGGTCGCGGTCTTCTCATAGCGGGTGGCGATGCCGCGCCATTGCTTCAGGCGGTTGATACACCGCTCGACGGTGTTGCGTTGCTGCATGCCTCGCGGTCGAAAGCCGGCGGTCTGCCGCCCGCCTGTCCGCGCTGCCGCCGGCTGGCCTGCTGGTCGGCCCGTTCCGGGATTACCGCACGGATGCCACGTCTGCGCAGGTGAACACGCAAGCGGGCCAAGACGTCCGTGAAGGCGGGTGCGTCACCGGCCTGGCCGGCGGTGAGGGCAAACGCCAGTGGCCGGCACCGGCCGTCGGCCGCGAGGTGGATCTCTGGGCCCGGTCATCGTGGATGCCCTGCCCAGCCTGTTCGCCACCCTCCACCGATGCCGGGTATCGCCCCGTTGGCTCTGCGCGTGTCTGGGGGAGGCGTTTCCCAGTGAGCACGGATGCCATGGCGAGGGCAGCAGGACCGGCGTCGCCGGTTTCGGGAGGGCATCCTGGACGACTGCCGGGCTGTGGCGTGCATGGCCTTGTGCAGCGCGTCTACTCGTCGTCGAAGGTGGCCGGATCAGCGAGTTGCGGCACGGGTGTGATGGGCAGGGGCCAGTCGTTCAGGACAGTGATCAGTGCTGGGCCTTGGTCACCCACCAGGTCCGGCAGCGCGCACTCCACTCCCATGCGCCAGACCGACAGCGCGGTGCGCGTGTCGTCGACCAGGGTGGTGACCAGCATGGAACGCGTCATCTGCCCGGTGCGGGCGTCGAGCCGGAGCAGAGCCCACAAGGCGTACCCCTGGGCCCGGGGCTGGAGGCCCAGCCGTGTACATGCATCGGGGTAGCTCAGCTCCAGCCCTTCGGGCATCTCCCGGGGGCCGATCACCAGGGCACCGGCCAGCATGGCCTCGGATCGCTGCACGTCTTCTTTCACGGCCTCCATCTTGTCGGGGCCGGCCCACCGATTCCCGGAGTCACTGACATTGACCATGCTCTAGGCCGCAGGCGACACCCGCGGCCGTCGTGAAACGACGCCCGGGCCGAGCGGCACCCCTGTCCGCCGGCTGCCCGGGTCCTGGGCGGCCGGCGGGCGCGCGCGTTCCTCTTCCCGCAGGTCTGCGCCGTGGGCCGGGTCAGGTGCGGGGAGGGGCGACCATGCGGTGGTATTCGGGCTCGAACAGCATCGTGGTGGTGCCCGCCTCGGCGCCGTCGGGCCGGGCGACGTGGAGGGTGACGAGGTCGCGTTGGCCGGGGAGGGGGCCGAGGCGGGCGGGGCGGTGCAGGAGGACCAGGCGGTGGGCGTGATCGAGGACGCCGGGGTCGTCCAGGTCGTCGGGCCGGGGCCGGCTGTCACCGTCACCGGGCTGGGGGCGCAGGTGGGCAGTGGCGACGGCGGGGACATCCAGGTCCCGGGCGAGGGCCACGAGTTCGGCGGCGCTCTGGCCAGGCAGGGGAGGGGAGGGTTCCATACCGGCTGCCAGGCGGAGCGTGTCGACGAGGAGTAGTCCCGCCCCGCCGGCGGCTTCGGCGCGCAGCCGGCTGACGGCGTTGGAGCCGTCGGGGGTGAGCAGGCGGATCGGGATCCCGCGCAGCCGGGCGGCTGCTTCGGCCACCATCTGCCGGTCGGGGGCGTAGTCGGCCGTTCGGTCGAGGTCCTGGCCGGCTTCGGCGGCCAGCAGGCTGCGCATCGTCGCGTGGCGGTCGGTCTGGAGCGAGGCCAGGAGGGCGGGCCGGCCGCGGTGGCCGTGGTGGCGGGCGATGCCCAGCAGCAGCGCGGTGGTGCCGGCCATGGTCCGCCCGGCCAGCACCGTCAGGGTGCCGGGCGTGAGCGGTCCGAGCAGGCCATCCAGTGCGGGCAGGCCGGTGGCCGCGGTGTGGTCCGGCGCGGCCGGGCCGGTGGAGCGC
This sequence comes from Streptomyces stelliscabiei, assembly GCF_014873495.1. Classification (GTDB taxonomy): domain Bacteria; phylum Actinomycetota; class Actinomycetes; order Streptomycetales; family Streptomycetaceae; genus Streptomyces; species Streptomyces bottropensis. The sequence goes on from NZ_JADBGF010000003.1 coordinate 71,505, forward strand.
GCGGTGCGCGGGGTGCGCAGCGCGGCCAGGGCCGCGGAATAGGGGATGCCGGCCCGGCCGGCCAACTGCCGGGCACGGGCGGTCAGATCGGAGCTGGTGCGACGACGGCTCACAGTGGTCACTTCCCGGCACGCCGCCCACGCCTGCGCGCCGTACGAAGAAGGGCGCGGTCAAGCTGCACGGGTCCCCGCCCGGCGGGTGCCGGGGTGCCGGTATCCCTGTCCGGCGGGCCTTCGACCTGTGTGCCGGCGCTGCGTGGGAGCATCTCCGGCGGTCTGGGTGCGTGCGTGTCCAGCACCACCGGCGACGATAGCCGATGCCGCCCACCTTCCGACGCACTGACAGACGTTTCCGCCCAGTCGTACAGTTCCCGGCCCCGGCTCCCGGTCGCGTTCCTTGTCGGCCAACTCGGCCGTCGGATGCTGTGGTTGAGGCACGATGGCGGGCATGGGACGAGCCTCTCGACGCCGAGCAGAGCGCCGCAGCGCGCCACGGGCAACTCGGCCGGGCAGCGCCGAAGCGCCGCAGGTCCACGGCCGCTACCTGATCCGCCCGGCCACCCCCGACGACGACCCCGAGGCCGTGCGCGCGCTGCTGCAGCCGGTCGACTTCCTCGACGACGCGATGCCCGAGGAGATCATCGACCGGATGCGCACCGGCTGGCAGTTGCCGCCGCAGTTCGGCACCGCGACCCTGCTGCTCGCCCAGGAGCAGCCCGCAGGGCCCATCGTCGGCCTGGCGCACGCGATCCCGCCGGTCCAGTGGCTGATGGAGATGCAAGCCGGCCTGGGCCGGCCGCTGTGCCTCATGCTGTGCAGGGCGCTCGTCGAGCTGGAGGCGATGTCCGTGGCCGACAGCGCCCGCGGCCAGGGCCTCGGCCACCAGCTCGTCGACCACCTGGTCCGCTCCTACACCCGCCAGGGCTACCAGGCGATGCTGGGCGGCATCCACACCCACAAACCGCACCTGGCCCCGTACTACGAGGCCGACAACTTCCATGTCCTGGCCCCCGGCGCCCCCCTCGTCCTGCAACTGCCCAACGGGCGCATCCAGTGGCCGGCGGATGCGTCGATGCGGCACCTGGCGCGCCCCCTTACCTCGCGGGTGTCGTACCGGGCCGGGGTGCTGAACGGTCTGCTGGCGGGCCCGTCGTCCTGAGGCCGGCCCGCGGCCTGTCCCAGGAGACCGCGGGCCGGCCTCAGGACGACGGGCAGTTGCCGTCACTCGCCGCCCACTCGGCCCGCGTGCCCGCCGCGCAGGCGGTTCCTGCCGGCCGGAAGGGGCGCGGATCCGGGCACCGCCTCCGCACGGCTCATGCCCGCCCCGCGGCCTCGCTCAGCAGGCGCGCGGCCGGGGCGGGCCGGCGCGGCGTGGGGACCGGGGCGTCCGGCAGCGCCGGGACCGGCCCGGGCCGGTCCCTGTGGCTCTTGACCTGGTAGACCGCCATCCCTCTGTCGCCGGTGCGCGCGATGGCGTCGATGCCCCTGTCGTCGGTGCCCGTGGTGAAGGTCCTGTCGGCAAGAGCGCGGCTGAGCTCGTCGCCGATGTGGGATACGGCCGTGGTCCACGCAGGTGCGGCGGTCCCGTTACGGTGTGCGTCCCGGTTGACCAGTCGGCCCACGGCGGCGAAGTTTTCCGCGATTGTCGCGAGACCGGGGCCTGCTGCGGTGACGTCGATGCGGGGGACGGCGTCTGCGAGTGCCGTGAAGACGGGGACCAGTGCGGTGACGTCGATGCGGGGGACGGCGTCTGCGAGCGCTGTGAAGACGGGGACCAGTGCGGTGACGTCGATGCGGGCGTCGGCGTCTGCTCCGCCGCGGGCCAGGGGCACCGGATGGATGCGGCGGATCAGATGCGTGCGCTCGGCGCGCGGGGGGAGGCGGCGCGTGCTCCGCCGGGCGATCACGTGGCTGTAGGCGTCGAGGTACGGGCGCTGTGCGGCCGGACGGCTGATGCCGCAGGCGCTCAGGAACGTGATCAGCTGCTCGGCGCTGGCTGGCAGGCCTTTGCGGTTGACGATCCGCCACGCGGTGGTGCGCGGCAGCAGCTTGCGCAGGCGGGCGTTGTTGAGGGAGGGGGCGCCGGCTCGTTCGTAGAGTTCGGCGAGGGCGAGGGCGAGGTCCCGTTTGGTGGTGATGAAGTCGGGGGCGGGGGCCTTGAGCTCGTGGAGCTTGTCGCGGCGTGCGATGCGGCCGCGGGTACGCAGGAGACGGGCCCGGGCCCGGTCGGCCTCGCCGGCCCTGCAGGCGTGCAGGTAGGCGTCGAGGACGGCCGGGGTGGGTGCGGCGGTGCCGGACTCGGCGCGCTGGACGGCGCCGCGGGAGATGTTGGCGGCTTCGGCCAGGGTGCGCTGGGGCAGCCGGGCGGCCCGGCGCAGCTCGGCCAGGTGTTCCGCGAGGTGAGCGTAGGGGCGCTGCGGGGCGCCGTCGGCAGCAGAACGGGTCATGGACGGCCGCCTACCTGCCCGCGCCGGAGCGCACGGCGGTCTCCACGAGGACCGTCATCAGGCGGCGGCCGCCGCCGGCCGCGGCGAGCGTGGCCGCGCCGATCGCCCCGCAGCCGCCCAGCAGCACCAAGACGGTGTCCAGTTCGGTGCCGGCGAGGAACAGGCCGCAGCCCAGGCCCAGGAAGGCGATCAGCAGGATCAGCGCGTGGGTGGGCCCGAACCGCCCGGCGGCGCCGTCCGGTTCGATGCCGCGGGCTGTTGGCGGCACGGCGGCAGAGGGACAGGCACAGGCCGGGGCGGGGTCGGCCGGGCGGGGGAGGGGGACATGGCTCATGGCGTGCAGGACTCCGTCCTGACAGGGGCCGCCGGCGGCATGCCGGGACCCGGGCTCTGGTCGCAAAGTGACGCGTCCCGCAAGGCAGTTGGCCCTGCCACGCTGCGGGCTGCGCGGCACACAGCCTTCCACGATCCCGGATTCCGCCGCCCCACCCCGGCGCACCTTCTATCCGTTATGTGGCTTCCTGGCCTCGCGGATGTTCCCCGCTCCGCCACGAAATCCGTCGCCTCGCCGGCCCCCGCCCACCGTGCCGGCGACGTCGCCGTCCGCGCGCACAGCGCCCTGGGCGGCTCACCGTTTGTTCCAGCCGACTTGCGGCCCAGGCCCCATCAGAAAGACGGTGGTCCCAGCACAACGCCGACGGCCAAGCCGCTGGCGTTCTCCTGACGGCCCTGGTCGCAAGCCCGAACCCGTTTCAGGACTCTCCGGCAGGCGCGTTGGCCCGCGCCCGCCGACCCGCCCAGCCGGCACCGCCCTCGGTGCCGGCTCGGCGCCGTTCCCGGCATCCCCGTCCTCGAGCTGCGGTGCTCCGCGATGAGTGCGGTCCCGCGCAACGTGCGAAGGAAGCGCGGGACCGCAGGCCGCGGCCGTCCTGTCCGGCCGGGCAAAGGGGACCGTACGTCACCCGCCGCCGGTACCCGGCGAGACGCTCCGCGGGGCACCGGCGGACTGCACCTCGGCAGGCTTGCCGCTTGCCGCTACCAGCGCCATCTCCGCCGATCGTTGTCCGTTGCATGTCGCATTGCATGTCGCGTTGCAAGTGCCGTTGCGGCTGCCGAGACGGCGGCGACGGCCAGTCACGTGTCGGTCTGCACCGCTTTCTCATCGCGGGCCCGCCCGTCGTCGGCAAGAACGGGGTACGGCGCTGGCCTGCCAGACGCTGTTTGGCCTGCTCCTGTGACCGCCCGGCCACACCCACATGAAACTGCTTGGGGCCCTGGACGAAGCCGGCGAGGTGGACCGCCCGGACGGCGGCCGGCTGACCAGCAGGTCGGGAATGATCGGGGGATGACCGATGACCCCTGCGACCCACCCTCCGAGTCGGCGCCGCCCTCCGGCGGCCAGGACGAGCTTCGCGCACTGGCCGT